>CAYVWK010000274.1:0-2563 GCA_964455235.1 uncultured Paludibacter sp. | reverse complement strand
GAAAAGCTGAAAGTCTATCCCGAACACAAAGCAGCCCTCATCAGTCTGACCCAAGCCGAAATGCAACGCTTCAACTACGTCATCGGCGACACAGAAGGCTTCGTCAACATCCCCCTCACCATGCAAGGCATAGACTTCTCCGTTTTCATCCGCGAGGACGGCAATCGCATCAAAATCTCCCTCCGCTCCGAAGGTCGTTTCCCCACCAACCGCTTCGCTGCGGACGTCTTCGATGGCGGCGGTCACCTCAACGCCTCCGGTGGCGAATACTACGGCACCTTAGAAGATGCTATCGCTCTGTTTGAAAGGAAGTTACCAGAGTATAAGGATTTTTTGGAGGATATTTAACAAAAAAATTGCGTAATCAAATTTGATTATGTACTTTTGCACCAACAGTACCCGCTTGCATACCATAAGAACTGCAAGTGGGTCATTTTTTTATTTAACTATGACAAATAAACCTGCTTACAGCATAGCCGACCAAATCTCACTTTTAAAACAACGAGGAATATTGTTTAGAGATGAAGGCAATGCGCCCCACTTTTTAGAAAACATCAGTTATTACCGCTTAAAAGGTTATTGGTGGGACACACAAAACGATTTAATAAATCACACTTTCCACCCAAATACTTATTTCGAGGACATCATCGACCGCTATAATTTTGACCGTCATTTACGATTGATTTTGTTTGATGCTATTGAACGCATCGAAATAGCTTTACGGACAAAAATGATTTATCATTTGTCAATTTCCTATGGTGGATTATGGTATTTAGACGATTCACTTTTTAATTCGTCAACTATTACAATTAACGGAGTCACTAAATCGGTTTACCAAAACACGATTGATGAACTGCAAAAGGAATTTAACCGCAGTCAAGAAATTTTTATAAAAAACCATCGTTATCGATACCCAAATCAAAATGCTGATGCTTGGAAAATCTTGGAAGTTGCTTCTATGGGAACACTCTCCAAATTATACAAAAATCTAAAACACCAACTTCCCGAAAAAGCAATGATTGCCAAAGAAATGGGCTTAAATTTACACAATGAATTATCCAGTTGGTTAGAATCTATTACTTATGTCCGAAACATCATTGCACATCATTCGAGATTATGGAGTAGAAATATGGTAAAACGACCAACGGAAAACTTAAACAATCCAATCGGACAATGGTTTGATAATCCTTTAACACAAGTGCAAACAAAAAAACCATTTTTGATAATTTCTTGTATGGTTTATTTATGCAACGAAATAACACCAGGACATCAAATCAAAACTAAAATTTTAGACTTGTTCAATACCAATCCAAACATTCCGATTTACAAACTCGGTTTTCTAAATAATTGGCAAAACCAACCATTGTGGGAATAAGGGCGAATACATAATAAGGGTTTTGCAAGATTACCCTCCCATATCCACCACAATTTTCGCATGTCGATTAACCCCTTAATCTTCATGCAAATAACCCTTATACAATGTTGCAAAATGAAAAATAATGTGTTAGCTTTGTGGGGTGATTATTTGAAAACCTAAAACTATTTAATATGACTGTTTACAAAAACCTGAACTGTAATGATTTTTCAGATGATAGAGCACAAAATCAGTGCATTGGCAAGAAACATTTCGAAGTTGAAATCCAATTAACAATTACATCAAGACAAATTTTTATTCGCATACCTAAAAATGATGTCGACATCAGTTTTTTGCGTTCTTTTAAATATGCACGCTGGGATTATAAAAACTTACAATGGATTATTCCTAATTATGGGAAGAATTTGAACACATTACAAAGCTACTTTCAGAACAGGGACATTATAGTCAACGACGAAAAAGACAATAAAATATCTTCTAACAAAACAATAATACCAGAAGCTAATAGTGTACAAGTTATCAACTCTCATAACCGTATATTGAAAGTGTACTTCACTTATAATCAAGACTTAATCAAGATAATCAAAACTATTGCACTTTGTTATTGGAATATAGATGATCGTTGTTGGAACATACCTTATTCAGAATTAAACATAGAGAAATTACGAGAGATAGCAAAAGATCATAATTATCAATTTCAATATAAAATAATATCTCAAACGGAGGGAGTTCCACGTCAAGCCAAGCACATAAATTATATTCGTTGTCCGCAAGAATACATAGAAAAGCTAAAAGAACTACGCTATAGTAAAAACACGCAAAAAATCTATGTCGATTTATTTGAAGAGTTTATCAATTATTACGAACATAAAGTAGCTTCAGATATAACAGAAGAAGAAATAACTGCTTTTTTACGATATTTAGTCAACAAAAGAAAAATTTCCATTTCATATCAAAACCAGAGCATCAACGCTATCAAGTTTTATTACGAGCGAGTTTTGAGAGGGAGGCGAAAAGTCTATTTGATAGAGCGACCACGAAAAGAGAAACTCTTACCAGAGGTTTTAAGTGAAGAAGAAGTAACCGCAATACTGAAATCAATTAGTAATTTAAAACATCGTGCCATTATTATGACGATTTATTCAGGCGGTTTGCGCATCAGTGAATTAATAAATCTAAAAATAAAGG
>CAYVWK010000273.1:0-2572 GCA_964455235.1 uncultured Paludibacter sp. | reverse complement strand
GATGATTACCATCTGAAGCTCTCCGGGATTCGAAAGTACTTGGTTTACTTCTTTAATTAAATTCGCTCGATCTATTTCTGATACTTCATCATATCCGTCTAGCAATAATATAAAGTTGTTTAATAGAGCGTCCGATAGTTGAGGTATTGCTTGTTCAATCTGTTTCCTAAAACCCCCAGGGATGTAGTCCTTCAATTTGATAAAGATTGGAACTGGAAGGACGTCTGAATTAATGCTCTCCAAGTAGATCTGCTGCAAGAGCGAAGTCTTCCCGTACCCAGCAGGAGCCTCAATGAATAAAAAATTCTTTTCTAGAAGCAGTTCAAGAGGATCCCTCGAAGTACATTCTTTTCCTTCTTCTTTCAAGTGAATATATCGCGAACAATATTGTTCAATTTCAAATTCTTGCCTTATAAATTGATGTTTGTCTTTTAAATATGATTTATCGAATTGTGCTTTGAGTGTTGGAAGATCTAATAAATTGCCAATCTCGGGGTGTTCATTGATAATCGCAACGATGTTTTCTTGATCAAATATTGTCACTTTGTTTTCTAAAGCTGTATATTTAGATTTTAAAGATTGTGAAAGAGGCTGATTAGTGAAAAAGTATAGTTCTTTGTACTCTGACTTCTTCCATTTAGCGATTTCACTCGCGAGCTTTGTTTTAACTGCCTGTTGAATAGAGAAAGCATATTTGATTTTCCCATCTGCAGAGAAGCCCCATCCATCAAGTCCTCCATCTCCACCTGCATCCAAACCTGTTGAGGATAGGTATGTAGGGTCCAAATGTTTCATTATAACTTGGCCGCAGACTTCATCGAATATTTCATCTCCTCCACGTTTCTTATTTAGCAAAGAAAGCGCAATTGAGATGAACGTTCCATAAGAATATTTGCTGCTTCTAGTCATTGGATCCCTCATTAGTTTTTTCAATTATGGGCAATCATTTAGAAATTCTCTTAAGATTCAAGGTTCAATTTCTGTTTCGCAATCATCCCAATATAATGCTTCATCAATCCAGCAGATTGCTCGGCGTAAGTTGTCGGCTAGTTGCCCCTTTGCTGAAGCATAGTGTTTGTTAAACCATATACGTAATAATTCTCTCACATATTCAGAACTGAAGAGGACTTCATCCTTTTGTAAATTTCTTATCGCCTGCAGACAATAGATTAGATTTTGACCATCAACAGTTTCATCTATTTCCCTTTCAAGAATCATCTGCTTGTATTCTCGTTTTTTGTTTGCTGAAATAGTATTTACATCTGGGATTGGGAGCTGTTGTGTTTTCAAGGTTTTAAGGCGATTGATAAGCTTCCCACGCGTTGGAGATCTTGAAATCACCCCATCGAGCATCTCAATTATTATCGGTAACGCAGTTTCTGTTTTTTTAATATAATAGTACACAGGTAGATATGCAGTGGTCTCAAAACAGATTTGCTTAATATACTCTTTTGGATCAGGCATATTTTCTTGACCTAGCATACCTAGTACAATATCAGATGTCCTAATGCCTTTGGTCTTAATAATATGTTTTACGGGCTTCCCATTAATCATTCCGCTTAGAGGTTTTAGTGTGCCAACCAGTTTTAACACTGGCTCTCCTTCGATTTCAGAAAATTCCCCCTCTTTAATAAAGGATAACTGACTAAGTAATGACTCATCGATTAGGAACGAACCACCTGTCCCAGTTACACTACCGGTGTGTAAATCAAAAATTCCTGCTTCACGGACACCAATACGGGCAATATTCTCTAGATGATGCATCCACAGGCGTTGTTCGTTTTCTCGTTTTGATTCCAATATCATTTTTAGCTCAGGATATTTTATCCGTTCTGTCCGCCCCCGGTATCGATAGAAAATATCACATTCCTTTAGTTCCTTTCCGACTTCCTTAATGCAGACTACAGGCTTATCAACAGACTCGTAGATATATAATAGCCCAAATACTTTACTTTCAAGTTCAAACTCATGAATTGTCCATTTTATTTCTGGTGAGAAATGTTCGTTGAAATGATTTGACATTTTTTCTGGATCCATATTATCAAATAAGTTCAAATTTTCACCCGTGAGCCCTCTAAGTAAGTGAGGCCTATTTGCTATTCCGAATACAATATATCCTCCTTTGGTATTTGCATATGCAGCACTAGTTTTTAGATATTTTGGCAAGCTACTCCATCCAAAGGATTCTTTAAATTCTAGGCAACTACTTTCTCTTGAAAGCAAGCGTTCTGAACTCATAGGAGATTTCTTGAAAATCTCATTTAGGTTTTCTTGTGCAAAAGGATCTTTTTTTTCCATGAAATAACTCCAAATATCATAATATCCTTCACTCTCTAGTATCAAAAAATGGTACTGATCATTCCCAAGGGGGACTGGAATAATGTAGTTAAATACTATAGCCCAATAGAGAAAGAGAAATTACATTAACTGATTTGTGCAGGAATTAACGCTCTGGAATCCCAGTCAGGGCAATGATACCAATCCTAATTTCATATATACATGTCCAAAAAAATTAGAGGGCTCTTGAAAGTAACGTTATCAAAGGGGTTCTTAAACATCTTAACCTATAGGT
>CAYVWK010000272.1:0-2587 GCA_964455235.1 uncultured Paludibacter sp. | reverse complement strand
CCATAGAAAGGAACTCCTTTTCTGACGATATAGTGTGGTAACTACATCTTAGCAGAAAAGGGTTCTTTTTTCTATATATAGAAAGCAATTATATACAATATTTCAGTCAATTCCTCGAGAATTGAGACCTGAACGGAAAAGACGGAGCCCGAGAAGGTG
Organism: uncultured Paludibacter sp.; assembly: GCA_964455235.1. Classification (GTDB taxonomy): domain Bacteria; phylum Bacteroidota; class Bacteroidia; order Bacteroidales; family Paludibacteraceae; genus Paludibacter. The sequence goes on along the minus strand of CAYVWK010000272.1, from coordinate 2,428 downwards.
TATCTGTATATTTATGCAATTGTCGTCTCTTCAAAGACTATTTTGAAATTAGCTCTACAATATAAAAGTATACAGCATGAAGAGAATATTTTCTAGATTTTTATTTACGCGCAGCTGATTTTAGGCCTGCTTATACTGAATGCTACCCCTTCACTTCCTCATCCGTCACAAACCATGTTGCAGGAGTGAAGATATTGCGCAGCGACTTGATTTTCTTGAAGGACGGCAAATGCCGGCGGTGATAAACCATGTAAATGCTCATAAAATCGATGTTGCGCTCTACTGTCCATGAGCGGAGTTTTTCTATCGGAATGCCCAATAATTTTTTCATTGCTATGGTCTGTTCTACATCCCATTCCGTTATTTTATCAGTGAACTGCAAACGATCCGGAAGAGGTTCATCTTCATCGTAAAACCAGCAGTCCGGATACACGATATTCCGCAGCTTGAAAATAAGCGGACACGGCGGTGAAACTTTTCCCGTAGTTATATTGTACAAAAACACAAAAGAAATATTATTATCCGTACAAAACTGACGCAGTTCCCGGGTTTTAAGCATATTAAGAAAATGACGCTGGCCGTGCGATATAGTTTCAGAATAGATTTGATGCATACTTAATCTCTTTTATCTCTCATTTTTTTTCTTCAAATCTGTAGTTTTATATACCGTTGCTCTTTTTTCTATCACCAGTACAAGTATTATAAGTACATCATCCTGAATTTCTGCTACTATCCGATAATCACCGACTCGATATCGCCACAATCCGGCAAGATTACTTTCAAGCGGCTCACCTAGACTTTTCGGATCGTCGCGGCTTTCAATTTTATCTAGATATTTCTGTATTACTTTTTTTACAGAGTTATCTAATTTTTTGAAGCTTTTGCGGGCATCTTCTTCAAACTCAATCCTGTAAGCCATTTTCTCTCTTTACTTCTTCCCAGCTTGTTGTTGTTGATTTTCCTGATCGGATATTTGATAACCGTTGTTCAGCAAGATACACTAATTCCAGTTCTTCGAGATGACGCTCTATGGCTTCCCTCACATAATATGTTTTTGTTCGCCCCGTCATATCTGCTAATCTTTCTAATCGTATTTCTTGATCTTCCTGCAATCGTACTGCTATCATAGGAAATCCTCCTGTATCTTTTCTGATATACATGTATATCATACTCGGTGTACAGAAATTTGTCTATTCGTTCAATTCGATGTTTTTTTTTCAAGCTCTATTTTACTGTACCTTTGTATCCTTTCCCGCCAAGATTCACACACAGGATCAATTAATTTCAACGAATACATGCTAAATAATTCTTTTTGTTTCTCGATGCGCATCAATATTCCTTTTACGACAACCATCTCAAGCGGCTGAAGAAACTGCATCTGAATAACATATATGTGCTCGCCGGACTGAACCGCATCATCGGCATACGATAAAAACTGTACGCCGTGCAGCGAAACATTATTAATAAGACACGGTTTTTCTTTTCCTTTAATATACACACGTTGTTCCGGGCCGGATAAACCAAACAGCTTGCTGCCCGTCATGCCGACAGAATACCGCTGTTCTGACCGCTTAAATGCTTTTTTCCGCTCTTCTTCGTAGGATGTTATTCTCTCCGCTAATGCTGAAGGTATTTCTTTGATAAAAAACCGGTACGTTAATTCAGACACTTCACAATAAAAATTGACTGGAATTGTTACGTATTCATCCCGGAACCGAATATGCAGTACCGTCTGCTCTTCAGTTAGCGGACAGGACACACGCATTTCCCATTCATGTATTGAAATAATTTTCGTGATAAAACAGAACTCAGTCTTTTCGCTGCCGAGATAGCAGTTATCGATACCCAGCAGGCGCAGTATTTCTGCCGTTATTGTAAACATACTTCCATTCCTTTACTTTGACGGTACACCGTTTCAAGATGCTTTTGTGTGTTTTTTTTAGCGAGTATTACAAGAATTAAACGTGTCCAGAAGTTAATCGATTGATTATAAATACGCAGATTGCTTATTTTTTCCAGATAAAAAAGCGCATTTTTCAAGCGGTCTACATTCCTGCCCGAAAGACGGCATAACACAGAAACAGGATCTGATACACCCGGCAGTGTCATTACATTCATGTAATGAATTCTCCTTGGATTACAGACAATATACACCCGACGGCGCGTGGGATAATAATAAAACAGCACGAGAACGGAGTTAAAATCAAATATAACTTCATGATGTGTCTCAAAATCAGTTACCCGCTCAGGAATGCCAGCTGCATACATCGTATACGCCTCTGCACCATCTTCTGGGATTAATATCGTTAATTTACTATTACTCATATTCTTATATTATCACATTTTATGTTTATTCACAAATTGTGTTTTTGTTAATATTGACATAATAACAATTGAAGAATACACTGAAATTACGGGAAACAAAGGA
>CAYVWK010000271.1:0-2588 GCA_964455235.1 uncultured Paludibacter sp. | reverse complement strand
AGAGCACCTCGGCTTTCCCACCTACCGCTTCGATCTTTTCCTTCGCGGCAGCCGTGAACTTGGAAGCCACAACGGTGAGCTACCTGGTGAGCTCGCCATCGCCCATGATCTTGACGCCGTCCCGCACATTCTTGAGGATGCCCGCCTCGATGAGGTCGACGGGTGTGACAGTCTGACCATCGTCAAAAATCTCGAGACGCGCAACGTTGATGGCCGCATACTCGATGCGGAATTTGTTGGTGAAGCCGCGCTTGGGAAGGCGGCGGCTGAGCGGGGTCTGGCCGCCTTCGAAGCCGGGGGCTTTGCCGCCGCCGGAGCGGGCCTTGGCGCCCTTATGGCCCTTGCCGGAGGTCTTCCCAAGTCCGGAACCGACGCCCCGGCCCAGCCTCTTGGGAGCGGTTGTCGCGCCCGCCGCCGGATGGAGTTCGTGTAGTTTCATCTTGGACCCTCCTCAGTCTTCGATTTCTTCGACCTTGACCAGATGCTTGACCTTGAAGATCATGCCGCGGATGGCGGGGTTGTCGTCTTTCACAACCACCTGCCTGATCTTGCGAAGCCCCAAGGCCTCCATAGTGGCAATCTGGTCCTTCAGGCAGGCGATCGTGGACTTCATCTGTGTGATTTTAAGCTTCATCTCGTCGCCCCCCTCAGCCCAGAATCTCTTCCACAGTCTTGCCGCGAAGCCTTGCGACTTCCTCGGGGCTGCGGAGCTGGCTCAGGCCCTGCATAGTGGCCTTTGCAACGTTGATCTTGTTGTTTGTGCCGATGGACTTTGTGACGATGTCCTTGATGCCGCAGGCTTCAAGCACGTCGCGCACAGGTCCGCCGGCGATGACGCCGGTTCCCTCCGGGGCGGGTATGAGCTTCACCTTGCCGGTGCCGAACACGCCGATGACCTCGTGGGGGATTGTTGTGCCGGTGATCGGGACATTGATCATGGCCTTTTTGGCGTCGTCCGTTCCCTTGCGGATGGCCTCGGGAATTTCGACTGCCTTGCCCATGCCGCAGCCCACGCGGCCGTTCTGGTCGCCCACGACCATGAGCGCCGAAAACCGCATGTTGCGGCCGCCCTTGACGGTCTTGGAGACGCGGTTCACCGCGACCAGCTTCTCTTTGAATTCAGATGCCTGTTCATAGTTGCGCTGCATGCGTTTACCCTCCACTTTAGAAGTTCAGGCCGCCCTCGCGAGCGCCACTTGCCAGCTCGGCCACGCGGCCGGTGTAGATATAGCCGCCGCGGTCGAACACGACTTCTTTGATCCCCTTCTCGAGGGCGCGCTGGGCGACAAGCTTTCCGATGAGCTTACCTGCGCCCTTCTTATCGAGCTCTGCGATCTGGGCCGCGAGATCCTTTTCGACGGTGGACGCGGAGGCGATGGTCGCCCCGGCCACATCGTCTATGATCTGCGCGTAGATGTGCACGTTCGAGCGATAGACGCAAAGGCGCGGACGATCGGGCGTTCCGCTGATCTTTTTGCGCACGCGCGCGTGGCGAATGAGCCGCACTTCGTTGCGGTCACGCTTGTGAAACATTGCGGTTACCTCCCTTTCTTACTTTCCGCTCTTGCCTTCCTTGCGGCGAATCTGCTCATTTTCGTAGCGAATGCCCTTGCCCAGGTACGGCTCGGGCTTTCTGACCGCGCGGATGTCGGCCGCGATTGCGCCGACCTTCTGCCGGGATGTGCCCTTGATGACGATGCGGGTGGCGGCGGGGGTTTCAAAGGTGACGTCCGCAGGCGGCTCAAACACAACCGGGTGGGAAAAGCCCACGTTCAGGTTGAGCTTCTGGCCGTCAAGCTGGGCGCGGTAGCCCACGCCTTCCATGAGGAGCACCTTTTCAAAGCCCTTTGTCACGCCCACCACCATGTTGTCGATGAGCGTTCTGTAAAGCCCGTGCATAGACCTGTGGGGCTTGGAATCGGACGGGCGGGTGACATTGACGACGCCGTCCGCGAGCTCCACTTTGATGTCTTTATTGATCTTCTCCGAAAGCGTGCCCTTGGGGCCTTTGACGGTCACGGTGTTGTCATCCGCGATGTCAATTGTGACCCCTGCCGGGACAGCAATCGGAAGCTTTCCGATTCGAGACATTTCGATAACCCCCTTACCAGATGTAGGCCAGGACTTCGCCGCCCACGCCGGAGAGCCGCGCCAGCTTGTCGGACATGACGCCCTTGGACGTGGAGATGACCGCGATGCCGAGGCCGCCGAGGACCTTGGGCACCTCGTCGTTTTTCGCGTAAACCCGCAAACCCGGCTTCGAGATGCGCTTGAGCCCCTTGATGACGGAGGTTTTGCCCTGCGCATATTTGAGAGTAACCTTGATCTGTCCCTGGAGCCCGTCATCGATAAAGTCGATGGCCTTCACGTATCCCTCGTCGAGAAGGATCTTCGCGATCGCCTTCTTCATATTGGATGCCGGGATCGTCACGGCGTCGTGCCTGGCAACCAGGGCATTGCGGATTCTGGTCAGCATATCCGCGATGGGATCGTTTATAACCATTTGAGAACCTCCTTCCGTATTGCCCTTCTTACCAGCTCGCCTTCCTGACTCCGGGGATCTCGCCCTTGTAGGCAAGTTCGCGGAA
>CAYVWK010000270.1:0-2593 GCA_964455235.1 uncultured Paludibacter sp. | reverse complement strand
TATGCTGGTAGTTGCTGGCGTTACATTGTATGTATCAGACCGACAATCACCTCACTTTAAAAATGATATGGACTATGTAATGGTGGGTGAGCATAAAAATTATAATGCTTACAAACCTAATAGTCGCTCTGCTCAATATTCATCAAATTTAAGTACAGAAGTTGAAATGATTGATAGAGAGCAGTTTAGTCCCAGTAATTTTACACCCAACTCTAACACGCCAAACAGTTCCCAAACTACTAGCGGAATTGCTTATCATCACAACAGTATAAATCAATCTACCAGTAGAGCAACAGCTGCAGGTGGTGGCTCGGGTAGTGGTATGATAGCTATGGGAAGCCGTAAAAATGGCTTTTCAACATCTACTCCCAATATGTCTGGAGTTTCCATGAAAGGATCATCACAGATGTCTGATCCTTTTGAAAATACCCCTATGCAAAAATCAGGAGATTGGGATGATTTAACGCCCCCTGGTGACGACGACGAAGAGCTTGGACCACCCTTACCTGTAGGAAATGGTGTTTATATTTTGCTGTTGATGGGCTCGCTTTATGTAGCTAGATTAGGTTTTAAGTTCCGCCGTCTCTCTTAAATCAGTATTATTTCTTCGTTCTCAATTCAAATGCTGAAGTCTTATTTTGTTTGATGATGCCTTCATCTAACAAAAAACGTATTACTTGCAATAGCTTTTCTTCTTTGTAGTTTAGCTGATGAAGTAGCTCTTTGGTGGTATAAGCTTTTGTTCGTAGGGCATTCAGAATACCCAGACGTATCTCGTCAAAATCCGTATCAGTTACTTGCTGCTCTTCTTTTTTTAAACAAATGTCACACTGACCGCAGGCTGTGGTGTTCTTCTCACCAAAATAAGCTAACAGCATCTGACTGCGACAAATATTGGTTTCTTGTGCATAGTCTAACACACTCTTCACACGCTCTATATACCGCTCTTTTCTATCATCATAAGCCTCTTTGCCCAAATTCAATCTGGTAGGATTTTCTCGTTCATGGGTAAAGGTGATAAAAGGGATGTTTTTACGTGGAATGTATTGAATGATACGATCTTTCGCCAGCCCTACCAATTCCCCATAAACCTTATCGCGAGTCCAATTCAAACGAGCTGCTATCACGTCCTCACTAATATAAGCATGCTCTGTAAACAAACCTGTATACGACCGCAGCAGAATGTGTATCAATCTATCTTGATTCGTTGTGAAACCATAATTGTAAAGATCTTCCTTGGTAACTGTGAATAGTATGCGTGAGCTATTGTCTTGTTCATCAGTAAGTTCTACATAACCAGCTTGTTGCAGTATTTTAATAGCATTATACGCTACTAAAAGTGGTAGTTTAAATATTCCACAAAACTCACCCAAATCAAACGGAAAGACTTTATCTAAGCCATAACCTTCTGCTATTTCATAATAATCGCCTAAAGCTTGGTAAACCCTACGAATCACCTCTTTATCGGGGAAACTATCTGCAACACGCTTCCGCATTTTCACCACATCACCTTTATTGAAAAGCAGCACCGCATAAGCCTTTTGTTCATCGCGCCCTGCTCGTCCTGCCTCCTGAAAGTAAGCCTCTAGGGTGTCGGGTAAATCGATATGAATAACAGTGCGCACATCAGGTTTATCTATTCCCATCCCAAATGCATTGGTAGAGACGATTACGCGTGTTTCGTCATTCTTCCAGCGTTGCTGTCTGGCATCTTTGGTTTCATTTTTCAAACCAGCATGAAAATGCTCAGCACTGATATTATTTTTGATAAGAAATTCTGCTATCTCTTTGGTTTTCTTGCGGTTGCGGACATATACTACAGAAGTACCATCTACCTTTTGAAGAATATTTAATAACTGCTCATCTTTATTTTCAGTCGTACGCACCACATAAGCCAGGTTATCCCTTAAAAAACTCTTTCTAAAGACGTTTTTTGCTCTAAAATGCAGTTTCTCTTGTATGTCATCCACCACTTCGGGAGTGGCAGTAGCGGTAAGAGCCAAAATAGGAGCATCAGGCAGCACCTCACGAATAGCAGCAATTTTCAGGTAAGAAGGTCGGAAATCATAGCCCCACTGGGATATGCAATGCGACTCATCTACAGCAATCATGCACACCTTTGTCTGTTGAATTTTTTCGAGAAAGAGAGGAGATGCGAGGCGTTCAGGTGATACGTATAGGAACTTATAAGCCTCAAAAACAGTATTTTCTAAGGTCTGCAAAATTTCAGCCCTCGTCATGCCCGTATAAATAGCAGCAGCGGAAATATTCCGCTTTCTCAGGTTCTCCACCTGGTCTTTCATCAATGCAATCAGTGGCGTCACAACGATGCAAACCCCTTCCATCGCCATAGTAGGCACTTGAAAAGTCAGCGATTTCCCACCACCCGTAGGCATCAAGCCCAGCGTATCTTTTCCTGCAGCTATACTTTTGATGATATCGCCCTGCAAAGCCCGGAAATCATCATAACCCCAGTATTGTTTTAGTATGTTGAGATAGTGCTGCATGCTATTTTCTTTTCAAAAGGAAGGGCAAAATTAACAAAAGTGTATTAGATTGTCAAAGTTATGGTGTTTATTTATGAACAATTCCC
>CAYVWK010000269.1:0-2603 GCA_964455235.1 uncultured Paludibacter sp. | reverse complement strand
ACATCTAGCAAATATTCGTCGAACATATAGATCAAAGAAGCATTCAGGTAGGACGCCTCGATGGCAAATCGGAGCTCACTTTCTCGCTCCTCTCGGATGATGGAGAAATCACGAATAATCTTACGTTTGTCTTGGTCAGATTCATTGGAGTATTGCCCTTCCATGTAAGAGTAACGAATAACTTCTCCGATCAATTTATCAATAACAGCGAAATGTTGAGTATCCGGGATCAGTATTGCTTGGTCCTTCTGGTGCTGAGTCTTCAGTTTGAGATCCTCAATGAAGTCTTGCCTGTTTTCACTGATGTTAAATAGACTATAAACGATGAGTTTAAGTTGTTTGTTACCCGGACCAGTGAGTTCGTCTTCTTGATCTGAATATACACTAAATTTAAAGCTGTCCTGTCCGTCATTGAATGTGGCAACTGAATTAAATAATTTATTGGATTTAATGTAGTTGATCAAAGCTCGTTTTTTACTGAAGAACTCAACATTGAAATCCCTCATCTCTTCCAGGATTTTGCCCTCAAGATCTGATGTGATTTTGTAGTTGTTATTTGGGAAGAGCAAAACTTTTGCTTCGACCAGCAATGCAAGAGCTACTTCGATGGCTGGTTTGATATCGTAATACGAGGAAATATCAGAGATATAACTTTTGGTTATGTTTTCTACGGTCGCAGACACAACTCCAGAATCTGCTAGCAAATGGATAGTTTTAAGGAGCTTAATGCCGTCTATGGGATTATTGTGCTCCTTCAGTATTTTTCCTGCCGTATCGTACTTGTTAACTAAGTCACTGGGGGGGGAAGTTTGCGCTTCAGTGCAAATTGCGTGTCCTGAGACAAAGCAAAAAAGGTCTTTGTCCCGCATTTGTTTTCTCAGTACATCAAAAGTGGTGATGATCATCCCACGAGCAGCAATTTGAGTGGCTACCAGCGCATTTGAACTGAATAGGAACTTTTGCAGGATATCCAACTGATATCTGTGGAACGGATAATACGTAGCAAACACTTCCGCGTCCGTTGTTTTTGTTGGGAAAGTCGACTTCAAATTCGTTGCATCAGATATGAGGCCTTCATTCTTCAAATAATAATCAACAAGTTCTTTCTGACCCTTTTCAGTTTTTTGGAGTAAGCGCGAACGTATGATCACATCCACCTCTGTGGCCTCCAAGTGTACTTTAGTTTTGAAGCGGTCAGTTACCTTAGTCAGTTGGCTTCGATTCACATTGGCATTATTTATGACCATTTCGAGTTTTTCTTGAGCAATTGCGAGTGTCCAGACTTTGTTGCTGATGCTTGAAAGTGCTTCGCTTATCCCCTCCAGGTCGAGTAGGCTAAATTTTTTCTGGCTGATTGCTTCGCTGGCTTCGTCAAAAACAAAGACGAGTGTTTCATCCGGCTGGGCTTTTAAGTATTTTGTGAGTTCCGTTTTGAACTTATTCGCTGAAAAATCTTCAATTGCTGAACTGTATACTTTCTGGGTATCTTCATATTCAGCCTCACTGTATCCCATTTCCATGAAGACTCTTCGCATGATTCTTGCGACCTGACGGTTACTTGTTTTTAGTAGATCCCAATCCTGCCCCTCAAGCGATCTGACTTTGCTCTTAAAAGTTTCCAACTTCTCGTCGATAAAAAGATCAAACTCCAAGTATCCATACAAATCATCACGGAAGCCAAGATTTCGTAGCAGATTAGAAAATAGGGTGAACGCCAAGCCTCGGTCAGTGTTCTGCTTCGCAACATCCAAAAATACGACCCTACTGTTGATTGCCTCGAGTCTTCGGATGGAGTTTTCCAACAAGCTCTCATTTGAGACGCCTTTCAGCCTAGGAATGAAGCGCTCTCTGGCAGGAGTTCCATTGATAGTTGGATTGTCGATAATATAACCCAGCATCTTTCCGAAGTATGATTTTCCTGAGCCATAAAATCCCGATATCCATACACCTGTCTCTTTTATATTGGAGGTGAACTGGTTAATGAAGATATCAAGATGACGCCCGATGCCTTCGGTCACGATGTATGATTCGATTTCTTGCTGGATTTCCAATTCAGAGCGATCTTCAAGGTCAATTACATTCTTGATGTCTTCTTGAAGATCTAGAGTCATAATTTCTTGAATTTTTGTCATGCAATTTGCCCCTTATTTTACCAGCGTGCAGCGATACTTCGATGCCGGCTTGAAATTTAAAAAATAAATATTGTCCCCCTCGATTTTCGAGGGATAAAAGATCACAAGTGGATGAGGTAAGCTCATTACGATCTTATGTTCCATGATGTTGACGTTCTCGATTCCGGTACCATATAGGCAACCTGTTCTGATCAAGAATGGAATTTTATCCTTTTTGCAGGCATCAACAATTTCACTGATGATCAAATCAAATAGATCCTTTGAGGGATCCTCTGAATGAAATACTTTATAGGGAGTGTCTCTGAAGTCGTTGTAATATTGTGCAAATGACTCCCATCCATCTTGGTCAATAAACTGCACCAGTAATTTGCTGATATCAATAAATTCAGCACTGTCAGTGTAGAGGTTTTGGGCAGTCTCTATATATTCTTTCTCTTCATTAGGGGGATAGGAGAATAAGATGCTGTTTCC
>CAYVWK010000268.1:0-2603 GCA_964455235.1 uncultured Paludibacter sp. | reverse complement strand
AAACCCATATTTTGGTTAAACAAAATTCAAAACACCCCGGTCAAAAGCCGTTCAAACCCTCCAAAAATCACATTTGAAACCGAAGGTTTCAACACATAAAAAATCCGCAGGATTTTTACACATTCTTACAATCTGAAGGATTCAACACATGGATGATGAAACTCACTATTGTAGTGCCACAGATTGCAGTAAAGGCGCCTTTGTTGGAGCACATGTTCGAAAAGCCGACAGCCTCGACAATCGCTACTACATTGTTCCTTTATGCAGCTCCTGCAATCAACGAACGGTCAGTTTCTATGTGAATGCTACATTGGTTCCGGTGCCAAGCAATCAATGAATTGCCGTGATTACGACAACCTGAAGCATGTTGTCAGAAAACTTATACAAGAGACCTCACACCTGAACTGCCACCATATTATGAATAATGGTCTGTATGGTGGTATATAAATCAACTTGCTCATCGGGAGTTTCTAAGGTTACCACCAGCGAGTAATCCAACGAAGGAAGCTGTTCCTTTTTGTGTTTACTCCACCAACCATTCACCGGATAGACCGCAATGTATTGACAAGAAGCCAACGATGAAGCACTCTCCTCTATCCAATCAGAATGGATACTGCCTCGATTACGTCTCTTTATACCAATCTTCCACCTTTGAGGATTATTGTCCGTTTTATCAACAAATTCATCTGAGATATGACTGATTCGCTGAACAAATTCATCTTTATTCTCATGCTCTGTATTTACGTCATATCGAAGTCCTACTGATTGGTATTGATTCGTGTTTATCCATTTTTTCCTACCTGGAGCGGGCGCAACATAATACGATAACGTCACTTTAAGTTTCACCGGAAGATTTCCAAGAGACAGTAGTAAGTCTTTAGGCCAGGGCAACTCAATCAAGTGCATACGACCTAACTTTCGACCAGAATCACCCTTTACATAGGGCTCTATTCTCTGCTCAGTGATAAAGGTCACTCGATGCTGACTACTGTTCAACGATCGGGTTTCATCAGGCACTCCATATCCACAGCATTTCAGCAACCAATCTAAGCTACCCCGCGATTGGCGATGCATTTCATTCGTCCAAGAGGCAGCATGAACGATCAAGGCTCTTATGCTTAACATCGAAAGACTTGTATTCTCAGTTTTTATCTGGGCGGCAAGCCTGGCTGCAAGTGCGGTTGCTGCACTCGTTGCATTGATGGTGACAAATGACCTATACAATGATTGAGCACCCGTAGTTACCAAGGCACAATCATCATGGCTCATCAAAAAAGAGTCATCCACAAAAGCATTCCCACCTTCCATAACAATATCCGGTTTAATCATGCTTTTATTTGACCATTTCATAGAAGTACGACTATAGGGCGACAAACCGCCCACTGTGGCAAGTAGCGTGTGTGCTTCAGCGTCTTTTTGATTACCCAGTACACAGCGCTCCGTATAAGCTCCAACTGTAATAGCATTCCACGATTGCGCCGGATCAAGCAATGAAGCCATTTCATTGAAAAACGGATAGTTATTATCAGAAGTTTCACATACATTTCCGGCTGAAACAAAAAGCAGGCGGTTTTTACCACCATAGTATAGAACTTTATCAATGGCTGCAGACCAGGAAGATGGTTGTCCATTGCGAGGTTCTTCCTCTTCAGAAGTAACTGCCATACAGGTAATGGAAGCGCCCGTTGCTTCAGCAGCTAATAATGCGTCTTCTGTAATAACACCGTACATATCCCTTTCATTCACAGGCTCACCACGACCAGGCACCATCTTTATCGAAGTCAAATCATGGTTAATAACGACATCATCTAAGCGATTCGTTAATTGAGAAAGATCTCCGAATAGTGCTAACCCTGCCATCAGCGTTCCATGTCCGTTTGCCCAACGATCCCTACCATCCGTACCGATCACATCCAACCGTCTTTCTCCAGGAAGCGACCCCTTCAATAATAGGTGTTCATTGTTAACCCCCGTATCCAGAATTCCAACCCTGACGCCAGTATCGGTGTTTCGTTGTATCAATTCATCAAGTAGGGCCAGCCATTCCTCTCCTTCCCTAAAAGAGGCTGGATGCGTCAAAACAGAAGCTTTAACACCTAGTCGAATTTCTGACAATTTATCAATGGCAGTCATTAACCGGTATAGCTCTCTACGTTTCGCTTTTACACAAAAAACCCTTACTTCTTCAAACAACAGACTCTGCTCATAGCAATGTATACCAATACGTTGAATCTTCGTTTTTGTTTCATTGCCATCAGAATTCCCTTCATTGCGTACCCACACCTCATACGTTCGTGCGTACTCATCAGAGATTTCTTCCAACACAGTTCCCAAGGGGAAAAAAGACATCAATTGTGTTTCTTCAAATTGATTGATGTAATTTAATAGTTTAGCCCCCTTACGTTGTTTTTTGGACGTTAACTGCAAAGGATCGGCATATTTTTCAATTTTACGAGGCAACCATTCAGCTTTATTCGCTGGTATATAGAGTGTCACCCTATCCCCTTGATCGCCTTCATGTACATTCATCAACTTAATTGCAGTTTTTAAATTTAGGTTGTCAAAGTTGCTTCCTTTTTTAACAAGTGCATCAACATAGATAC
>CAYVWK010000267.1:0-2606 GCA_964455235.1 uncultured Paludibacter sp. | reverse complement strand
ATTCACCTTCTTCACCAAGCCTTTCAAAACATCACCAGGACCTAATTCATAAAAGGCTGTAGCGCCGTCAGTTATCATGTTTTTTACAGTTTGTGTCCATCTTACAGGAGCAGTTAATTGCGCAATTAGATTTTGTTTGATAGAAGTTGGATCTGTTTGTGGGTATGCGTTAACATTCTGATAAACAGGACAAATAGGTGTCGTAATATTGGTTTCGTGGATAGCAGCTTCTAACTCTTCGCTTGCAGGAAGCATAAAAGGAGAGTGGAATGCACCTCCAACTGGTAGTCGCAATGCACGTTTAGCACCTCTTTCCTTCAATAAATCACAAGCTTTTTCGATACCAGCCACCGAACCTGAAATTACCAACTGTCCAGGACAATTATAATTGGCTGCAACAACCACCTCATCTTTGATGGAATCGCAAACTTCCTCTACAATTTCATCTTCTAAACCAAGCACAGCAGCCATAGTAGATTCCTCTATTTCACAGGCTTTCTGCATTGCCATAGCACGTTTTGATACCAATATCAAACCATCTTCAAACGACAAAGCTTTAGCGGCTACCAATGCTGAAAACTCACCTAAAGAGTGACCAGCAACCATATCAGGCTGAAAATCATCGCCTAATATCAAGGCAGAAATCACAGAATGTAGGAATACCGCAGGTTGGGTTACTTTCGTTTGTTTTAGGTCTTCGGGAGTACCTTCAAACATCAAATCAGTAATCCTAAAACCTAAAATTTCATTGGCTTTTTCGAAGTATTCGCGAGCTAATGCTGAACTTTCGTATAAATCTTTGCCCATGCCAACAAACTGAGCACCTTGACCAGGAAAAACGTATGCTTTCATAATTAAATAATTTTCTATATGATTGATAATTAATGAATTAAATCAAATTTGTATCTCTAAAACAGCTGCAAATATACGCTATTAATATGAATTTGAGAAACATCCCATACCAATATCTAAGAAAATTTGATTAGTTTTGCACTTCAATTTTCATCCTTTAAAAAACAACTAACATGCTTATAATCAAGCAGTATTTCCCTAATCTAACAGCCTCACAAATCAAACAATTGGAGGCTTTATACGATTTATACACAGATTGGAATGCCAAAATCAATGTTATTTCCCGAAAAGACATAGAAAATCTGTATTTGCACCATGTTTTACATTCTATGGCAATCGCACAAGTCATTCATTTTAAGCCTCATACAAGAGTTTTAGATGTAGGAACGGGTGGGGGATTTCCTGGTATTCCATTGGCTATTCTTTTTCCAGAAGTTGAATTTGTGCTGATAGATTCCATCGGTAAAAAAATCAGAGTAGGGCAGGAAGTAGCCGATGCCATCGGACTTAAAAACATCAGTTTGAAGCACTTACGTATTCAAGAAGAAAAAGGCAAATACGACTTTGTAGTCAGCCGCGCCGTTATGCCCTTAAATGATTTAGTCAAGCTCAGCCGAAAAAACATCTCCGACCAACACCAAAACGCCCTTCCCAACGGACTAATCTGCCTCAAAGGCGGAGAATTAGCACACGAAATACAAGCCTTCCGCAAATCCGCAGTAATCTATAACATCAGCGATTACTTCAAAGAGGAGTTTTTTGGGACGAAGAAGGTGGTGTATGTGGCGATGTGAATAATGAGACTAATGTGCCGATGAGAATAATGGTTAATTGTTAATGATCAATTATTAATGAGATAATATTAGTCGCTTAAACGATTCAACAGTTCAACAACTAAACACCTCAACAACTCAACAAAATTCAACAATTCAACAACTTTGTAAAACTCATAAATAGCTTCTCTTGATAATCTTTTTTCCTTGCATATAGACGCTTATAAATAAAAAACAAATGCTACGCTCGAACAGATAAAACCATTTTACGACTATATCTATGCTTTTATTGTTAAAAAATTGGATTTCTCCGTCCAAATGATAAAAGGATTGGTTTCTGATATTTCCGAAACAGATGAGGAACAACAAAAACAACCTATAGCGACCGACAATGTCAGTGTAAATGTCAGTGCAAATGTCAGTACAAAAGAAAAAATCATTGATATAATAACTCAAATGCCTGCCATTACAGTTAAAGAATTGGCGAAAATGCTATCTGTAACCGAAAGAACAATTTATAGGCAAATTGATACTCTAAAAACAGAAAACAAAATTGAAAGAGTCGGTTCCGACAAAACAGGTTATTGGAAAATCAATTAAGAAATCATTGAACTTTCTAAACTCACTTTTCGTGTCTTTTGTGTGTTAAATATTGTTGCCCCTCGATCCTGATTCATCGGGACTCAGAGACCGCCTGTCCGACAAAGTCCACTATTTGTGTGTTTTAACTGAAAAATTTGCACATTCTTATATTTTTCTACAATATATTTTGTGGATTTCTGCGTGTTTTTGTGGTTAAATATTGTATTGAACTGTTTAGGTGTTGAGTTGTAGGGACAAGTCGCGACTTGTCCGTACACAAAAGACGAAGTCCACTATTTGTGTCTTTTTAATTGAAAAATTTGCACATCCTTGTATTTTTCTACAATCTATTTCGTGTATTTCCGCGTATTTTCGTGGTTAATTTAAATATTGCCCCTC
>CAYVWK010000266.1:0-2620 GCA_964455235.1 uncultured Paludibacter sp. | reverse complement strand
TGGCAAAGCAACTTTGTCATCACCTGTCATTCAAGGATATGCAACGGACTTGAAGGCTTGCAAAATTGCAAGTACAAATGTACCGCAAAAATTATTGATTAGCCCTAAAAAGTGGAGTACCATCAACTGAGTTGATCCTCCCATTCTACCACCCATTTGATGCACCGGGATCAGCACAGTACGAAGTATGGAATAAGCAAGCGGATTGACTTGCTATCAATTTTTTGGGTGGAAACATATGAAACAAAATTCTCGTCTTGTTGTCGTTGCGGCTTTGATTACCGTGCTGTTGGTGTGTCTGATGGGTTGCGATCCTGCACTCATCACTGGCAGTGGCTCATTGGAAATCCAATTGGGTAACAGTGCAAGGAGCATCAACTGGCTTCCTGAGATTGATATGGATATTGATACCTATACAATCACCGGGACAGGCCCCGATAGTGGGGACGGATTTCAGGAAGAAGGCTTTCCCGGGGGTGTCTTTGTCAAGGATTCTCTTTCTGTGGGAGCATGGGAGATTGTCATAGACGGCTACAATGAGGATGCCATCAAGATTGCCTCCACCACGATCAATCTGACGATACGCAAAAGCCAAACAGCACAGGCGACTGCGACTATGAGACCACTGGCTGGACTTGGGGCACTGGAGGTTTCAGTGAGCTGGATTGACAGCCAGGATAAGCTTGCAGATCCGCAGGTCTTTGTGTTGATCCAGGACGAGCATGGCAATGAGCTATCCGCTTATTCGGATCCGATCAGGCTGGCATTGGGGGAGGATGGAAAGTCTGCCTCCAAAACGATTGGCGAAATCCCTACTGGTTGGTATGAGGTTGGTGTCGGTCTCTATGAAGGCGTAGCGGGAGGGGAACCCGAGTCGGTATGGCAGGATACCCGTACCTTACGTATTGTGAAGGATGAAACCACTGAGGGAGTGGTTCAGATTCCCGAAGAAGAAATCCTTTTCGGATTGGGCAGCATATCAGTAGTGCTGGAAGAGGAGATGGATAACCCTTTCGATGTTTCCTTTACAGGTTTGCCTGAGTCGGTAAAGGAAGAGCAGGAAGTCACAGTAACAGCTGCAGGCACCTTCGGGGAAGGGGCAACCTACCGCTGGTATGTGAACGGGGTGAGGCAGGAAGCGAACACGAGCGGGTTTGCATTTGTTTCCAACGCTGCCGGACTCTATCGCATCAACCTTCTTGTCAACAGCAATGGAGCTGTCGCCGGTCATCAGCAATCTGTTGAGGTGGTCAAAGCAACCGAGGAAGTCGCCTCAGATACAGCTACGCTTGCGATCGGGTTTGCCGAAGGGAACAGTGCTGATTCTGTGATGAATGATATTGTTCTTCCCACCTCAGGCGCCCAAGGTACCCGGATAACATGGGAGAGCAGCAATCCGGCACGTATTGATAGCACGGGAACTGTAGTACGCCCTGCCTACTCAATTGGGGATGCAGAGGTGCAGCTTACTGCAACAGTTGAGCGGGGAACTGCAAGTGAAACAAGGACATTCATTCTTACAGTGAACAAGCTACCGCAGACTGATGCCGAGGCGGTTGAAGCCGACAAGGCAGCGCTTGCAATAGGTTTTTCAGGATTGGACAGTGCATCTACTGTCACCCAGGATGTAACACTTGCCAGCAGTGGAACCAATGGAACCACCATCAGCTGGCAAAGCAGCGTTCCTCAGACCATCTCCACCGCAGGCGTGGTGACCCGTCCTGATTACACCGGGGAATCAGATGTAGAGGTCACCCTGACCGCAATCATCAGCAAGGGTGCAATAAGCGAAACCAAGACCTTCACCTTGATAGTAAAGATTGTCCTGCAGGAACAGACGGTGACCTATGAGAGCAACGGAGGGAGCGATCTGCACAGCAAAACCGTATACTGGGGTCGATTGATTGATGAGCCTGAAGCCCCTACGAGAGTTGGATATAGCTTCGAGGGATGGTTCACAGACAGTGAGCTGACAGAGCAATGGGACTTCTCGCAGGACTATGTGAATGGGGATGTAACACTGTATGCAAAGTGGTCGAAGACGGTGACGGTAACCTTTGATGCTCAGGGTGGAATCAATCTGAATCCAACAACAAAAACAGTCAAGACAGGATTTCCCTACGGGGAATTGGCAACGACAATAAAAGTTGGTCACACCCTGGCGGGCTGGTACACAGAAGCAGGAGGAGCAGGAAGCCCGATTACTTCTGATACCACGGTTGCTATCAATGAGGCCCATACATTGTATGCAGCGTGGCAGGCAAATACATACACAATCAGCTTTGATGCCCAGGGAGGGACGTATGAAGGTTCTGGCACGAAAGTGGTGACCTATGGACAGCAGTATGGGAACTTGCTCGAGCCGACAAGGGAGAATCATACCTTTGAAGGATGGTGGACAGGAGTTGATGGTAGTGGATATCTTGTGGATGCCGATTCACTGGTAAGCACAGTGACCGATCGAACCCTGCATGCGAAATGGACGTTTAATGTATATACGGGGCCCGCAGGCGGGTTGGTGTTCTATGAGAACCCCGATTGGGAGACTGATGGCTGGAGGTATCTGGAAGCGGCACCGTATGGTTGGTATGACGGAGATACCGATTCAATAGGAGTATAT
>CAYVWK010000265.1:0-2634 GCA_964455235.1 uncultured Paludibacter sp. | reverse complement strand
TTTTCCTTAGAATATCCACTACAAACTTCCCAATACTATAAAGCAAGCTGCTATTTACATACAAAAACCTCCCAAACTCCACTTCTTCTCCACCAAACTTACTTTTAAATTCTCGTACTCCATAATCTGCATCAGGTGCTCCTGCTCCCATAAAATCAAACAACGGATGTTGGTTTTCTATGGAAGTTTGTATGCCTACCCATGTCGCCATGACCGATGGATAAAGGTTTTTGCTATCTATATCATCACCACAAACAAACCACTCATAACAATTTCCATTAGGGAGAGCGATAGTCGCCATGCCACCAATTATGCGATTTTGATGCTTCACCACTATGAGTTTAGCCTCCTTTAGACCGACAAATTTATAAAAAAACTCGATAGGAAATAGAGGACGGCGGATTCTTTTCTTATATAAGTCGGATAAAAGACTGTAAAACGCTTCTACATCCTGCTTTTTAGTCGTGATTTCCCAACCAACGCCTTGCTTTTCTGCTTGACGAATTTGCCTTTTCTTACTTTTACTGAAACGCTCAAAAACCGCTTCTGCTGAATCTCCTTTAATTTGATAATTCAGATGCGGTTGATAGGAAAAACCACTCTTTTCAAAGGTGGTTTTATAGGCTGAATAATCAAACAGATTACGCACCTCAACATAAATAGCTTTTTTAGTAAGATGCTGAATTACAGCCTGCAACAACAACTCAACCACCTCATCCGAAGCATCATTCGCCAATAAAACACCTCCAGGAATTATCGCCCTACGACTAAAAAACTGCTTGATTTTTCCTCCATCAGCTACTAAATACCCACACACCAAAGCCTTCAACTCTCTTTCTTCTTCAACCGCAAATACAAATGGCTTCATAAAAGATAAAGACGCATAAAAATCATAGCATTGCGAGGATTGGAAGTAGGAGGCGTAAGGGGAACTTGCCAATAGGTGATTCCATTGGGATTGATTGATTTCTTGAAAAGTAGTATATATTTTTAGCGGTTTCATTAAATCTATTTTACACTTTTAGAGCATTTTACTTTACACTTTTTGAGTATTTCATTTTACACTTTTCGGAAAATGAAATGATTTTTATCAGCAGGAAGTTGGAATGTGGAATGTTAAATTTGAAATGGGTAGGGACAAGTCGCGACTTGTCCCTACCAACACCCAACGAAGTCCATAGTTTGTGTCATTTTTAAATTTGTGTATTTTCGCGTCATTTTGTGGTTAAATTATTTGTACATTTCAGTGTTATTTTTTGGTTTCCTTCGGTTTCGATCAGTGACCTGCAGTGTTGTTGAGTTGCGATTAATCTTTTATTATTAAACTTCCCAAGGGTAAAGCTGTTGATAGTAATTATCTACATGCTTTTCCAAACTAACAACATTTCCTTTCTGCTTATAGTTTTCGGCAAAGTATTCTAAAGCTGTTAGCTTATTTCCATTATAGTGCAACTTCAATTCATAAGGTACACCATCCAATATAAAATCAATCTCTTTCTTATCTTGTGTTCGATAAAAATTGATTTTTTCCGTTTCATTCCTATGATTCACATACGAAAAGAACGCATTCTCCAAGCCTTTTCCGCTCATTTCAAAGGAGTTATCAATAAAATTTCTTAAGCCTGGATCTATAAAATAGAGTTTGGGCATTTTACTTAGCTCACTACGCAAATTACCATAAAAAGGTGGTATTTGTTTGATAACAAAGGTGCTTTCCAATAGAAACAGCCACTCATTAATGGTATTAATAGCCACTCCCACCGTACGTGATAACTCTGACACATTTAATAGACTGCCTGTTTGATTAGCTAAAATACGCAATAAACGATTAAATTTATCTACCTCACGGATTTTTCCAATATCCTTGATGTCTTTTTGAATATAGGAATCATAAATTTGCCGCAAATAGGCTTTTTTCATCTCCTTATCTTTTGTCAGTACTATTTTGGGATAACTTCCATAGGTCATGAACTCCTCAAAATAAAAGCGTAATTCATTGTTTATCAGACTGATTTCTATATTCTTACCTATTAATTTTGATAAATTCTCCTTTTCCTTGAAAATCAAAAATTCCTCAAAACTCAATGGATAAATCTCAAACTTAATTATCCTACCCACTAAACTATCCTTGAGTTTTCCTCTAATTTCTAACGTTGAAGAACCCGAAACAATCAATTTTATCGCAGGATAATGGTCGTGAATATATTTTAGAAAATTGGTAGGGTTAGATAAATATTGCACCTCGTCGATAAATACAACCACGCGCTCGTTTCCGTCCCAAGCATAATATGATTTCAAAAAATCAGCAAATAAATCTGGATTCTTATCTAATAACTCAAGATATTCTGGATTTTCCAAATCAAAGAAAAACGATCTTTCCGAAACATACTGCTGTTGAATAATCTTCATCAGCGTTGTCTTACCAACCTGACGTGCTCCATAAAACAGCAACACATCATGAGTACTTAGAAATGGCTTAATTTTATCTATGACTACCCTTTTATACATCCTATTTTTAAATGAATTGAACGACAAAGATAAAGGATTTATTCGGAATATCAAATAATTCCATCAGTATAGTAATCAAATTATCAAATAATTCTATCAGTATAGTGATGGATTTATTGAATAATT
>CAYVWK010000264.1:1269-2645 GCA_964455235.1 uncultured Paludibacter sp. | reverse complement strand
CAAATACAATCCTGAAATTTTGAAAGATGGCTACAACACCATGCCCGATGGCGAGGAGATTTTCTATATCTCCAATCCCGCTTTAGGATTGTGGGCGTTTAGGGAGCGATTTACGTACTAATATGCCAATGTGCCGATGTGCCGATGAGACTAATGAGACTAATGAGACTGATGTGATTAATGAGACTAATGTGCCAATAAGAATAATTAAGAAATTGAGGAGTTTAGAAATTAAGAAATTTGGGAATGTAAAAATTCATTTATGCAACATTTATTTATTAGTCACATCAGCATATTAGTCTTATTGGCACATCAGTCACATTGGCACATCGGCACATTAGTCTTATCGGCACATTATAAAAAATTATGAAAATCATCATCGACAACAAAATCCCCTACATCCGTGGAGTTTTCGAGCCTCACGCTGAAGTCTTGTATCTTCCAGGAAATGAGACTACTGCTGAAATTGTGAAAGATGCGGATGTGCTTATCACGCGCACACGCACCATCTGCAATGAGAAGCTACTTGCAGGTTCAGCGGTGAAGTTTATCGCCACTGCAACCATAGGCTATGACCATATTGATACAGATTATTGCGAAAGGGCGGGTATTGCTTGGACAAATGCTCCAGGCTGCAATTCCAAATCGGTGGAGCAGTATATAGCTTCTGCTTTGTTGGTCTTGGCAGAGGAGGACAAACTGCAACTTAACGAGCTGACTATCGGCATTGTTGGGGTAGGGAATGTGGGCAGTAAAGTTGCTCGTTTTTGCAATGAGTTAGGGATGAGGGTGTTGCTGAATGACCCACCTCGTGCTCGTGCCGAAGGAGATGCGAAATTTGTCAGCTTGGATCAAATCAAACAAGAAGCTGATATTATTTCGCTGCATGTTCCGCTTAATATTGAAGGAGAGGATGCAACCTATCATTTAGCAGATGAGGCATTCTTTGCATCTCTTAAAAAACAAGCTATATTGATTAATTCCTGTAGGGGAGAGGTGGTGAAAACTCAGGCGGTAAAACAGGCAATTCAGAATAAAATTATCAGTGATTTTATTTGTGATTGTTGGGAAAACGAACCCAATATTGATTTAGAATTACTGAAGATAACTCGCTATGCAACGCCTCACATCGCTGGCTATTCCAAGGATGGAAAAGCAATGGGTACCCAGATGAGCGTACAAGCTATCAGTCGGTTTTTTCAATTAGGAATGGACGATTGGCAAGCCGAAAATATTGAATTACCTTCGCAACCAATCATCAAAATTGACGGAAAAGGCAAGACTAAACAACAAATAATGGCAGAGGCTGTTATACATACTTACGATATTCGAGAAGATGATAAAAGACTACGTGCAAACCCCTCCACTTTCGAAGA
>CAYVWK010000264.1:0-1169 GCA_964455235.1 uncultured Paludibacter sp. | reverse complement strand
GAGTTGATGAGTTGTGGAGTTGTTGAATGTTAAATGTTAAATGTAACCAGCAACCAGTAACTAGCAACCAGTAACCAGCAACCAGTAACTAAAATAATAACTAACATAATAAACATACTTATGACAAAAAAAGCAGACATTGGATTAATTGGATTAGCCGTAATGGGCGAAAACCTTGTGCTAAACATGGAAAGCAAAGGTTATACTGTGGCAGTATATAACCGTACTGTGGATAAAGTTGAGAAATTCGTGAACGGTCGCGGTGCAGGTAAAAACTTCATCGGTGCGACATCTATCAAAGAGTTGTGCGATTCTTTGGAGCGTCCACGTAAAGTGATGATGTTGGTGAAAGCTGGTAAGCCAGTGGACGATTTCATCGAACAGTTGATACCTCATTTAGAGCCAGGAGATATCATTATTGATGGTGGAAATACGCATTTTCCAGACACTATTCGTCGTGTAGAATATGTTGAAAGCAAAGGGTTGCTATATATAGGTACAGGTGTTTCAGGTGGTGAAGAGGGTGCATTATTAGGTCCTTCTATCATGCCTGGTGGTTCACCTGCTGCATGGCCTTTTGTGAAAGATATTTTTCAATCTATAGCTGCTAAGGTGGAAGATAATGTTCCCTGCTGCGATTGGGTTGGCGAAGGTGGTGCTGGTCATTTTGTAAAAATGGTGCACAACGGTATTGAATACGGCGATATGCAAATCATCAACGAAGCTTATCACCTAATGAAAGATGTATTAGGTATGAATGCTGATGAAATGCACGAGGTATTTAAAGAATGGAATAAAGGTGATTTAGATTCCTATTTGATTGAAATTACCCGCGATATTTTAGCGGTTAAAGACGAAGATGGCGAAGCTTTAGTTGAGAAGATTTTAGATACTGCTGGTCAGAAAGGTACTGGTAAATGGACAGGCATTACTGCTCTTGATTTAGGTGTGCCTTTGACTCTAATCGGCGAATCTGTTTTCTCTCGCTGCTTATCAGCACAAAAAGACATTCGTGTAAAAGCATCTAAGGTTATCAACGGACCAAAAATCAACTTTACAGGTGATAAAGCGCAGTTTATTAATGATTTAAAAGATGCTCTATTTGCATCTAAAATCATCTCCTATGCACAAGGCTATAACCTGATGATGGAAGCTGCGAAGGAGTACGG
>CAYVWK010000263.1:0-2654 GCA_964455235.1 uncultured Paludibacter sp. | reverse complement strand
GATTTTCAGACACTTTCCACTGGTACAACTTTTGAATCAGTTTTTGAAGCGATCAAGAGACTTGTTAAAGGTAGTTCTACTTAATTTGGTTATACAGGACCAATCATTCCGGATGAAGAAAAACTGAATACCAATGTGTACACCGTACTGATCAATAAGCCTTTCACTAATAAGTACGGATTCCTGCATGAACCTTTGTGTTGCCACGTCAGCAGGAAGTTGGATTGACAGTTGAACAGTTTGTCTATCCAGTTTTAATGTCAAGATATATATAAAATTCAGGAATATCCGATTTGGTATTCCTGGGTTATTCTTAAAGAAATGAGGGATACAACCACATGGACAGAGGGAAGAACATCAATCTGTATATCAAGGATGGGATCTCGAAGTGCACGATCAAGAACTGGTTAGGAGTGGTCTATATTTTTTCCCCATACTTTGGCAAAGATGAGCAAGCGCATCGATGATCTCAACAGAAGTGGGGTTTATCTATTGCTTGGGACTACGGAGACTGATGAAGAGGCCGTTTATATAGGTAAGGCCGATGTTCGAAAAACTGAGAAAGGAATCTTACGCAGGATCCTCGAACCCCATAAGAGCATCGACTATTGGACTGAGAGCATCATCTTCACCACCGTCGATAATTCTCTCGGTGCTACGGAGCTCAATTACCTGGAATATTGTCTGCATGAAATCACGCTTGAGGCTGATCGCTGCAAGGTGACGAATGTCGGTGAACCGCACAAGGGGATCCTTCCTGATCAAAAAGAAGATGAGATGGAAGACTTCATTGATTCCATCTATCTGGTGGTCAATGCTTTTGGCCGGAGAGTGTTGGAACCTGTGATGACCAAGCAATCCGAGTACGTTGAAGAAGTCCCTGTCTTTTATTCAAAGGGACAAAAGGCTGCGGCCTCGGGAAAACCCACCGATGATGGATTTGTCGTTTTAAAAGGCGGCCGGCTGCCAAAAAAAATGACTAGTAGCGCACTTAAGTAGGTGGGGAAACTGCGGACTAAATACAGTGCTTCTATTATTCCTTCTTTCATATTGACGAAAGGCCTTCGCTTTTCAAGCCCGTCTGCGGCTGCTGGGTTCGTGGGCAGCTCGAGTATCAATGGCAATGGATATTGGTATACCAATGAGGTGGTAGCGCTTGGAATATATTTAAGCGGTGATACCTATGTGGATTCCAAGTCGAAGTTGAGATGATATTTGAAATCTATGGCATTTTGCGACCACGTCCAGTATTAAGCATAAGCTATTAGTTTGTTTTTGGATTAAGGTTTGCTATAATTTTGTAAAGGAAAAAGAATACCCCTGAAGTATGCTGATAGGGCAATAATCCTTAGAGGTCAATCAATGATAAGCACAATAGAAACTACAAGCCGTTACATATATCATTATACCAATGAAATGTCTCTCTTGGAATTTATAATCCCAACAAAAAAGCTTCGTTTTGGAAAGCTCCAGAATACTAATGATCCCATGGAGTATTATCCCTATAAACCATGCATTGAATTTTTTGAAAATGACAAAGGTTATGATGAATTAGTAGAAATGATAGATTGTGAGAGAAATAAATATAAACTAGTCGCCTTTTGTAAAGATCAATCGGCTTTTGTGCATGAACGAGGGTATTCTAAACCTAGGATGTGGGCACAATATGGAAATCTCCATCGGGGTGCCTGTATTGTTCTGGATAAAAAGAAGTTTGAAGCCTCGATAAGAAACCGTTTCACAATCTCCTCCTTTTGGAAGGAAATATCATATAACGAGATAGAGCCACAAGAGCTCCAATTTACATATGATAAAAATATTGAAGCTGAGACTGAGATAGCAAGCTTTGTTAGAAGCAACATAGACCAACTGCTATTTACGAAATCCAAAGACTGGATGAGTGAAAACGAAGTACGTTATGCGATTTATTCAGAGAATGAGTATGAGTTTATTTCTATTGAAGACTCAATTGCTGGGATTGTGTTCGGTCATTGTTGTCCTGAATTGATTATGGAGAAAGTAATTGAAGAGTTTCCTGACATAGAAACCACGAGGCTCACTTGGAAAAATGGATATCCTTCATATTGTGGAATCAATAGCGGTTATTCTGGATTTCTTCAAAATCAAATCCATTATAATCTTGTTTTTTTCTTTAAGGAAAGAAATCAAACGTTCAGTGATAATGAAAGAGGGATTAAATTGGCAATTGATGAGTATTTTGAAGGGGAAAGAAGGGTCTTATTACAAATGATACATACATGTTGTTATGGACAGAATTCTACGATTTATGATCTTCTCGATGCTCTTGAAAAAATAAAAGATGTTAGGAAAGAAACTCAGGATATAGAGCAATGATGACTAATCGACCTTATGCATTTCTCCTACTATATAATAATAGGTTGCACTATACAGATTTTTCCTAAGTATGCATCCATGAAGGTTTCAAAACACACAAGCATCCATTTGTATGAGTGCTCCCTCGTAGAAAAATACTCTCCAATTTAGTCCACGATGGTATGAAAACTTTTAAATTACGCATTCCAGAGGGGTTTAACCCATTTTATGCCTAATTCTTTGTATCATTTATCAGGTCAAGACATCGATCATATCAACATGGCTAGCAATATCTCCCACAAGATGCTCCAATCGATCAA
>CAYVWK010000262.1:0-2661 GCA_964455235.1 uncultured Paludibacter sp. | reverse complement strand
TCTTCCAACAAGTGCTTGTGATTCGTTTGATGTTTCTGGAGAAAATGGGGATTGTGCCATGAACTATTATGATGACTACTATGGGGGATATGGGATGGATAAAATAAATTATTTTTGTCCGTCTGCACAAAGGGCGGGACACTCTGTTCTTCCGTCCGATTGTAATTGCGAAGGGGGGAGAGCAATTGGAGAGTGCTGGGATTTTGGAGAGGAAGATTGTGAGACATATAATGGATGTACTTGGTATAGTGACTATGGAGGGTATTGCTCTGGAATGGTTATGGAACAGACTACCTCTTGCACGGAGCAAGAATATAGAAGCAGGTTCAATTTTGATAATGCTTTTTTTGACCCGATGGAATTGGAATTAACCGAGTGTAGGAAGATTCACACTCCTGGAGTATATGAATTGACATCGGATATTTATGCGGATGGCAAGTCATGCTTTGAAATTTTATCAGACAATGTAACAATAAATGGAAACGGGTTTTCAATTATTGGAAACGATGTTGGAAGAACATACGGGATATTTCAAAGCTCTGGAACATATTCTAATATAACTATTTTTAATGTTACGATAACTGGATTCGGAAAAGGAATTAGGTTGAGTTCGGTTAGAAAATCTTCGTTATATAACTCTACATTTATGGATAATTTTGACTCTGGCTGGTCTGAATCTGGAGGGGCTTTAATTAGCGGAGAAAATAATTTAATTTTTGATAATTTCTTTTATAATAATTCTTACGGGAGCGGGGGAACCGCTGTTGAGTCTACTGGTTCGCACGGACAAATGAAAAATAATTTTATGACTGGACATTATTATTCTATAAGAGGAGGAGGGAGTAATTTTACTATAAAAGATAATGTAGTTCTAGATAGTTCTTATTATTCGCTATATTTAAGTGGGGCGACAAACAATGTTATAAATAATTCCTTGAATGGCTCTAGAGGAGTTTATCTTTCTTCTTCGGGAGGAAACATTTCTGAAAATATTATTGAAGGTGTTTCCGATGGAAACTATGGGTTTTATTTTTCTGGTGTAGGAAACTTGGTTGTAAGTAATAATTTTATCAATGCAACAAACTCGGTTAGTATTTCAACGAGTAGTGGTTATTCTTCTGTAAAATTTAATTCCTCTAGGCAAGAAGGGGAAAGAATCTATAGTGATGGAATTGAGATTGGTGGAAACTATTGGGCAAATCCTTCTGGAACAGGGTATTCAGAAGTTTGTGTAGATACCGATACCGATGGGTTTTGTGATTATCCGTATAATTTTTCAATGTATGTTGCGGACTATCTTGCTTATTCAACCAAGGCAAACGAGGAGGATAACTATCCTCCGGAGATTACAATACACTCTCCTCATTTGAAAGTTTATCCTGAAGGATATAATATTTCTTTTAACATTTCTGTTTCTGAAAATTCAAATTGCGTTTATAGTTTAGATGGTGGAGAAAATAAAAGCATGGTTAGCGAGGGTCTTTTTTGGAATAGTTATGAGGATTCTCTTTCTGTGGGAATTTATAATGTGACTTTTTCATGTATTGATCCTTTAGATAATTTTGCAAGCGTTTCAAGAGTGTTCCCCCTTTCTGAAATGAGAGAGTGTTTTCCTATAGATTATCCTGGAAGCTATTATCTTGCAGAGAATCTTACTCTTAATGGTTCAAGTTGTTTTTCTTTGAATGTAGATAATGTTACAATTAATGGAAATGGTTATTCTATCACTGGAAATAATACTTATGGTACTCGAGGAATTTATACTTCCGGGACAAGAAAAAATCTTCAAATAAGTAATTTTTCTATTCAAAATTTTGAAAGAGGAATGAGTTTAGATTCTACAAGTAATTCTTTTGTAAAAGATTCTTTTTTGAAAGATAATTGGGCAATAGACCAATATGGGGAGGGAGGTTATGGCTATGGAATTTATATGTCTGGAACAAATAACACAATTGAAAATAATTTAATGAATAATAATTATGCAATGGGAAGTTGGATGGGAAATGGGCAAGGAATTTATTATTCTTCTGGAAATGCTTATATAAAAAATAATTTAATTAGCAATCATTCTACTGCAATTTATTTGAATTCTGCAAC
Organism: uncultured Paludibacter sp.; assembly: GCA_964455235.1. GTDB lineage: Bacteria > Bacteroidota > Bacteroidia > Bacteroidales > Paludibacteraceae > Paludibacter. The sequence continues at coordinate 564 of CAYVWK010000262.1, read as the reverse complement.
CAATTCTAGAGTTGAGAATAATGTCTTTTTAGATAATAATAAAACTGGTAGTGAAATGGGCGGTCCGGACGAGAGTAGAGGTATTCTTAAGGTGTATGGTTCTACAAATGTTTCTATTTTGAATAATAATATTTCTAAGTGTAGCGATGTGTTTGGTTTTCCTTCTGGAACGAATGGTGTTGTTTCTGGAAATAGAATAGAACTTTTAGACGACGGTAAATACGCTTTCAATTATGGATATTATTGGGGTTCAGAAATGAGTTGGCTAATTTATAATAATTTCATTAATACTACAAATCATTTTAGTGTGAATTTTGATTGGGAACCAGTTAAACTTGCAAATTGGAATGCAACTTTTAGTCAAGAGGGAACCAATATTCTTGGAGTTCTTGCTCTTGGTGGAAATTATTGGGCAAAACCTTATGGAACATGTTTTTCAGAAACTTGCACAGATGCAAATTCCGATGGTATTTGCGATAGTGAGTATACTTTAGATTCTTTAAATATCGATTATTTGCCCTTATTTAATCAAGGAGGAACAATTACAGATACAACTAATCCGGT
>CAYVWK010000261.1:0-2663 GCA_964455235.1 uncultured Paludibacter sp. | reverse complement strand
TTAATAGCGGTCTTCTCCCCCACCCCTGGACATCCTGGAATATTATCCGAAGCATCTCCCATAAGTCCAAGCATATCAATCACTTGCATCTGAGAATCCAAGTTGTATTTTGCTTTAATTTCTTCTAATCCTAGCGTTTCATACCCTCCATTATAACGAGGGCGATACATAAAGACTTTATCAGAAACCAACTGACCATAATCTTTATCGGAGGTCAGCATATACACCTCAAACCCTTCCTTTTCAGCTTGCTTAGCTATCGTACCAACCACATCATCAGCCTCAAAGCCCATAACTTCTAAAATAGGAATATGATAAGCCTCGATGATTTGTTTGATATAAGGCACTGATTTTTTAATATCCTCAGGAGTAGATTCACGTTGTGCTTTGTATGCTTCATAAGCTTCATGGCGGAAAGTTGGACCAGGAGGGTCAAAAGCAATGGCTATATGCGTAGGTTGCTCACGCTTCAACACATCCTCCAACATATTTACAAAACCAAAAATTGCCGATGTATTCAAGCCTTTAGAATTGATACGAGGCGAACGAATAAACGCATAATACGCTCTATAAATTACAGAATAGGCATCAATTAGAAATAGTTTTTTCATTTATAGTGTGTTTTAGTTGTTTTAGCTGTTTTATTTAGCAGAAGTTTTAAACAATAGTCGATTTGATTTGTTTTGACTGTAAAAGTACTTAAAAATAATGTCATTTTGCTCCATAAAGTGACAATCTTAAAACAAATTTGTTTACTTTTGCAGCTTATGTTGATTTTCAAATGAGTCCCATACATACCATACAAAATATTATAGAGTCTGAATTAAAGCGCTTTAACGAAGCTATTGTTGCTAGTATGCAAAACGACAACCCAATTCTAGAGGCAGTTGTGGAATATGTTTTTCAACAAAAAGGCAAGCAACTCAGGCCTATGCTGGTTTTGTTAGCTGCAAAAATGCTTAGAGAGGTGAACCAATCCACCATACAAGGTGCTGTTGCAATGGAATTACTTCATACCGCTAGTCTTATTCATGATGATGTCATTGACGACACGCATGAGCGACGTGGAAATTTATCCATTAATGCTAAATGGAACAATAAAGTAGCTGTACTTTCGGGTGACTATATGCTATCCATTGCACTTTCTCAAGTTGCATTAAGCTCTAATATTCAGATGGTTAAAGCTGTTTCATTTATAGGAGCACAGTTATCAGATGGAGAGCTCCTCCAACTACAAAACACGCAGAATAATATTATTTCAGAAGCCGAATATTTTCAGATTATCAAAAAGAAAACAGCCCTACTCTTTTCTGTATGCATGCAAATAGGTGGTTTATCCATCAATGCTAATCAACAAGAAATCAACAACTTAATGTCATACGGAGAGTATCTAGGCTATTGCTTTCAAATTAAAGATGATATATTTGATTATTATACCAATGCTAATATTGGTAAGCCTACTCAAAATGACATAAAGGATGGGAAGGTTACCTTACCGCTAATTTATGCCCTCGGAAATGCTTCTTCAGTTGAAAGCTCCAAAATAATAAATCTATTGAAATCCAATCAATTATCAGCGGAAGAAATTGATTCGATCTACCGTTTTGCAGTGGAAAATGGCGGAATAGAACTCGCTATCAATCAGATGAATAACTATAAAAAGAAAGCCATTGATGCTCTCAATGACTTCCCTGATAATCCCTATAAAAAAGCGTTGATTGATTGTGTAGAATACGCTATTAATCGTTCCAACTAACCAACTACAGCTTTTAGAAATATTTAGTTTCTTCTCCTAAAATTGATGTTAGCAGATTGTTAGCCAATCGACTAGCTCCTAGTCTGAATAATTTATTATTCAACCACTCTTCTCCCAGTATTTCTTTTACTAAAGTATAATGCACTACAGCATCTTCAGTAGTAACGATACCCCCTGCAGGTTTGTAACCAATTTTTTCGCCTGTTTGCTCATGCCACTCTTTGATTGCTTGACACATCACATAGCTAGCAAAAGGAGTTGCTGCTACAGGGATTTTTCCCGTTGAAGTTTTAATGAAATCAGCGCCCGCAGCCATAGATAAAACAGAAGCTTTCTTAATATTAGTAGCTGTTTTTAAATCACCAGATTCTATAATCACTTTTAAATGAGCATCGCGACAGGCAGCCTTTATTTCTGTTAGTTCCTCATACACCTCTTCATAATTTCCAGATAAAAACTTACCTATAGAAATTACCACATCAATTTCACTTGCTCCAGCTTGCACTGCCATGGAAGTTTCTGCAACTTTTACTTCAATAAAAGTTTGAGATGAAGGAAAACCAGCTGCAACAGAAGCTAGTCCAATATTATCTTCAGTCAAATTCTCCTTCACTGTAGACACTAAAGCAGGATATACGCATATAGCACCTACATTAGGTAATTCAGGATATTCATTTTGGAAGTTATTGACCTTTTGCACCATATTGAATATCTGATCTTCCGTATCAGTTTGACTTAGAGAAGTAAGATCAATAAAACTCAGACATTGTTTATATACATCTACTTGCATGTTTTCTTGCAGATGGTCAGCCAAGAGTTTTTCAATATTTTGCTCAACTTGCGCATCATTTAATTCGCAATGGTATTTTTTAAATAGTTCTTCAAATTTATTCATATCTATAAATTT
>CAYVWK010000260.1:0-2681 GCA_964455235.1 uncultured Paludibacter sp. | reverse complement strand
GCCACTAAGATTTCTTGATTGAAACCTGAAGCGAAAAAATAAACTTCAGGAAGCATCAGCTCTGGAAAGTAGTGATGTAGATAGGAATAGGCTTTGGATAACTGCTGCTCAAGTTGACTCACATCTTTGTAAGTTTCCTTAATATCTTGATGTACGCCGATAAAAAGGGTGTCTTGTAAAAACTCCTTGATTTCACGTGAATAAGAATAGGGTGCATCCAACTCTTTTGAAAAAATAGTGGTGTCCATCATCAATACATAATCCATGAACACGGAGAAAAACACAGGGTGTTTTGATTCTAGTTTCTCTAAATCAGATACAATCGCAGTTGTATCTAGGTTGATGAAGTCTAAATCAAAACGCTTGATGTTTACTGCAATCTCTTCGTCAAATTGAGGGAGGTAAAACCTGTTTTTCTGCTTGCATGAGCTAAAAAGTAAAACAATAATCCCTACATATAGGATAAGGTTCTTTCTCATCGACTACTAAATTGTTTGAAGTTATTTCTTCTTTTTAGACTGCTCACGCATCATTTTCTGCTGCTCTTTTTGCATCTTTTCTAGGCGTTCCATAAAGCTGCTTTTCTTTTTCTCAGCAGGTTTTTTAGCATTAGCAGCTCGTTTTGCATGTAGTTGAGCCAATAGTTTTTCCTCATTTACAGCCTTACGAATAGCGTAGGTTTGCAAGACGGTAATCAATGTTGATACAAAATAGTAATAAGTCAGACCTGAAGCATAACTATTGAAAATGAACATGAACATGATAGGCATAAAATACATCATATATTTCATCATTCCTGCACCTGGCTGATCAGGTGTAGCAGTATTAGCCATATTCAATTTCGTTGAAAGTAAAGTGGTTACAGTCATCAGTAGGGTAAATAAACTGATATGATTGCCGTAGAAGTTGGATAGAAAGGGTATGTAAATCTCCCAGCTAAAAATCGCATCATAGGATGACAGGTCTGTTGCCCATAAGAAACTCTCACCTCTAAGCTCAATCGAATTAGGGAAGAACATAAACATCGCAAATAAAATGGGCATTTGCAGGACAGTAGGTAAGCAGCCACTAAATGGACTGACACCTACTTTTCCATATAAATCCATCGTTGCTTTTTGACGCTCTGCTGCTTTTTCAGCAGGAATACGTGCATTAATAGCATCAATTTCTGGCTTCAAAACACGCATTTTAGCACTCGAAATATAAGATTTATAGGTGAGTGGGAAAAGGACTAATTTAATGACTAAAGTCATCAGTAAAATAATAACCCCAAAGTTGCCAATAAACGAACTGAAGAAATTAAACATGGGAATGATAGCAAAACGGCTAACCCAACCGAAAATGCCCCATCCCAAAGGAATTAATCTATGTAGTTTTAGTTTGGAATCTTCTTCTGCATGCTTGTCGTAATTGGCTAAAGTTTTATAGTGATTAGGACCAAAAAAGAACTTGAAACCTATATCTTTATTGCTTTTTGGGTCAAATTCTAAGGTCATATCAGCCGTGAATGACTTCATATAACCACTGTTTTTATCCTCTACTTTACTGGATAATCGAGTGTCCTCAATATACTCATCAGCAATCAATATGGAGCTGAAATACTGATCCTTAAAGGCTATCCATTTTAAACGATTGGAGATGTTTTTCTTGTCATCTTTCGACTCGCTTAGTTTTTCAATATCATCATTTAAAAACTTATAATTTAAAGTAGAATAACGCTCCTCGAAGCGACGACCTTTTTCCTGTTGTTTGACTTTTATAAACCACTCAGCAATGATATAACTTCCTCCTAAAGGCATGATTTTTTGCATATTACGTGGTTGAATTGCAAAATCTAACATGTAATCATCTGCGGGTAAAGTATATACAAAATCTAAAGTTGAATCATCATCACTATTCAATCTGAAAGTTAATTTTTGTGCATCATTTTCATCAGTTATAACTTCAAAAAACATGGATGAGGTATTGATAATATGATTGTTACGCAATGAGAAAGTCAGATTAAATTCGCTATCCTCTTGATTGAATAGTTCAACAGGTAATGAGTCTTGCCCCAAATGCTGTTTGATTTTCGCAGAAACAACCCTTCCTCCTTTATTAGTCAGGGTAATTTCAACTAAATCATTCTCCAACGTAAAGTATTGCTCTTCGCCTTCAGCAGCTGATTTAAAATCACCTAATGAAGCACGATAATTAGCCAAGGTTAACGAATCTTGTGTAGCGTTATCTTCGCTTAAAACCTCATTCTCAGTAGCTTGCTCAAATGCCAGCTGCTCAGCTTCGCGCACCAAGGCAATCGAATCATTATAAGCTTTTCTACGTGCTATTTCCTCCTCCTCCGAAGGCCTATTCAAATAACTAAAACCTATCAAAACTGCTGCAATCAGCACAAAACCTATGACTGTATTTTTATCCATTCTATTCTAAAATCTAAAATATTCTGTCTTTATTTCCTTAAATTATTTTGAAATTGTAGCACCTATAAAGCTTATAAAAAGCGGATGTGGATTGACAACCGTACTGCTGTATTCAGGATGGAAAATTACTCCCATATACCACTTGTGCGTATTTAACTCCATGATTTCAACCAAATTAGCATCTTCATTGCAACCGCTCGCAATCATGCCTGCCTCTTCAAAAACGTCTTTATACTTGCTATTAAACTCATAACGGTGACGATG
>CAYVWK010000259.1:0-2687 GCA_964455235.1 uncultured Paludibacter sp. | reverse complement strand
AAAATAATCATTATTTTGTTCTTAAGTATGAAATTTCAATTTATTTGCTATGATTTTTTTAGTTTGATGAAAAAATCAGTACTTTTGTTATCTAAAACAAATAGTTAACAGATGATAACTCTCTCAATATAAACCCTCTAAATCAACTCGCCATGCTTAACTACATTTTAATTGCCTCGGTTACCTTGCCGTTATTGGGTCTTTTAAGGACTTCAATAGAAGGTAATAAACCTAAATATCTTTATGATATACAATCAGTTCTAAAGAAATGGCAGTCTGAAAATAATTGGGCTGCACGTTTTTCTCTCTTTTTTGCAATCTTCCTTTTTGCTTATAATTTATTGGCGTGGGGAGTATATGGTTTTACTTCCATCTTTGAATTTATAGCATTTTTATTCAAGAAAATCTGGTGGGTATTGTTGTGGATATGGAATGAAGTCCTTCATCCTACGGTGTTTTCCTTCTTTAAACTTCTATGGCATTATGTAGTTGTAATGGCGTGGAAGTTTTTTAAATTCACTATTTCATTATTCCCTGAAAACTTCAAAAAGAAAAATATCATCTTCTCTTTTAAGAAATTATTGGTTTTTACCATGATTTCTATAGCTGTTTTGATAGTGTATTTTCTGACTAAACACATCATTGCTTTAGTATTGGCGCTCCTTGTGGTGTTTTATCTGTTCCAATATACCGTTTTTCTTAGCATATCATTTTTTAGAGCTAATCAATATCCCAAAGAAGATATACGTATTAGTCTGAAAATTTCTCTGCTTTGGCTTACCATGTCAGCGGCTTCAACTGCCTTGTTATTGGCTTTGAAAAACTTCCATGATATGCCGATTATCACAGGATTGAATGTTGCTCTTATTCAAGTTTTGTTTCCATTAGCGGTTATTTTTGGAATAGCATTTTTAGCTACAAGTTTTTATTTACCAGCATTTTTAGCCGAGAGAGATAAGGATAAAGAGTTGGATGTACTTGATTTTCTAAAGGCTCTAATCTGCCGTTTTCCTAAAATCCTTGCGAGTCGCCCGTTTAAATTAGGTAGCATGCTTGTTCTCAGTATATTACCAGTTCTCATATTCTATGTGATGAATGTGGCTATGAAAGAGTTTAGTCTGCAAAGTATTCGAAATTGGACTATTTATGCTGTAAACATGCAGGAGCACATCCCTTCAACTATCCATAATGGAGAAAGAATCAAGATGATTAAGTTGAAAAAAGACACGCTTGTACTAGAGAAAGATTCTTTAGAATTGATGTATGATGATTATATAACGGCTACTATATCAGAAAAAAATCAAGTTTTAGCACTGAAAAATCAGATTCAAGATAAGAAAATTCACACTTTAAAAAGGGCTATTTATGTAGGTGAAAATCAGAGCTTTTCTATGCCTAATTTAATAGATTGTGCAGAAGTAGAGTGGTTGATTACACGTCCTATGACTAATAATGTGGTAAAACGTGAGTCGGTAAGCATGAAAGATTCGATTGCATCCATATTACTCTATCATCAGTGGAATGCTCCAGGAGTGTATCGTGTAGCCTTGCGTTCTAAGCCAAGTTGCTCGGTTCGTATCAATGAAGTGATAGAGGTTGAGGTAGTTGCCAAGCCTGATGATGTGCAACTTGACGCTTTGGTTGATGATTTTATTGTGTCACGTGAGGCGGCAGATTATGCTTTGGAAAGACTTGATATACAATTAGAGGAGTTTCAAAAAGACAAAGCAGAGGTATTGAAAGGTATTGATGATATGGATAATCAATATGCTCAAAACATCAAAAGTTTTAAGAAAAACAGTGCAAAGCATATTTTATGGCTATTCACTAAAATAATAGTTTTGTTTAGCTTGGGCTTTTTGTTTGCAGGCTTGATTTCTTTGGTTTGGACCTATTACTTGCTATTTGAATTTGATATTTACTCTTTTGAGCAAGCTGAAAAGCATTACTATCAGAAGGAATTAGCAAGATTACGAGCTATCAATCCAAATCAACCTTTATTGGGAATTTTTGTGATATTACCCTTTATACTGCTGTTGCTATTGTATATGTTTGCTGATAATATCGCATCAGATATTGATTTGATGATAAGAAGATACTTTTAAAAAGGAGAGTTAGCGTACTCGATCTTGGTTTTTGGCAACGAAGTCTTTCCAGCCACGGTAACTGTTTTCAGCTTGGGGTTTGCCCATTTGGAGGAAGTGACAATAAGCGGCTGCCAGACCATCAGTTGCATCCAGTTGAGGAAGCATATTTTCCTGCGGAATATTTAAGAAACGGCGCAACATATCAGCGACCTGCTCTTTAGAGGCTTTCCCATTACCCGTTATTGCCATTTTGATTTTCAAAGGAGCATATTCGGTGATGGGAATGTTTCTGTAAAGAGCAGCCGACATCGCTACACCCTGAGCACGCCCTAATTTCAGCATAGATTGTACGTTTTTTCCAAAAAATGGAGCCTCAATAGCCAAGCTATCAGGTTTATACTCATCAATTAAAGCCAAAGTACGTGTAAAAATTCGCTCTAATTTAGCATAATGATCGGGCAGTTTACGCAAATCCAACACTCCCATAGCAATCATCTCTGTCTTGTTCCCATCAACAGACAACAAACCATACCCCATGATGGTGGTGCCAGGGTCGATTCCGAGGATGGTATGTTGAGTGGTTGTAGGATGTTGCATTTT
>CAYVWK010000258.1:1198-2714 GCA_964455235.1 uncultured Paludibacter sp. | reverse complement strand
AACTCAACAACTCAACCAGTTGCCGAGCGTAGCCGAGGCAAGTCGAGGTATCAGGCGAATTGCTTCACATTTTCCGCTGAAATAGGATTATCGCCTAAAATAATCAGTCGCTCTACCACATTGCGTAACTCGCGTATATTACCACTCCAGGTCTTTTTTTGCAGTTCCGTAAGGGCTGTTTTGTTGAATGTCTTCACCTGTATGCCTTGCTCTACACAAATTTGCTTTGTGAAATGCTCGACCAACAAAGGAATATCTTCTTTCCGCGCATCCAAATCTGGCACATGAATAGGAATTACATTCAAACGATGGTATAAGTCTTCACGGAAATTCCCCTTCTCAATTTCATCCTGCAAATTCTTATTGGTCGCAGCAAACACCCTCACATTCACATTGATATTCTTATCACTTCCCACTCTCGTAAGTTTATTTTCCTGAAGAACTCGCAACACTTTGGTCTGTGCTGATAAGCTCATATCTCCAATTTCATCCAAAAAGATAGTACCACCATCTGCTTGTTCAAATTTACCTATGCGTTGTTTCACTGCTGAAGTAAAAGAACCTTTTTCATGCCCAAATAGTTCACTTTCAATTAATTCTGACGGAATAGCAGCACAGTTTACCTCCACAAAAGGAGCATCAGCCCGATTACTTTTCTCGTAAAGCAGACGAGCAACCACCTCTTTACCACTACCGTTAGCACCTGTGATAAGTACGCGCGCATCGGTTGGAGCTACCTTTTCTATCATCTCACGAACTTTCTGAATTTCAGGAGATTCACCTATCATTTGCTGTTTACTCGAAACTTTTCGTCTCAAAGTTTTGGTTTCTGTTACCAAATTACTTTTATCCAAAGCATTACGAACAGTGATAAGCAAACGATTTAAGTCTATGGGTTTTTCAATAAAATCAAAGGCTCCTTTTTTGATGCTTTCAACTGCCGTTTCAATATTCCCATGTCCCGAAATCATCACAATTGGAGCATCTATTTCCTTTTCTTTTAAAGCAACAAGCAGGTCCATACCATCTAATTCAGGCATTTTAATATCTGAAAAAATCAAATCAAACAACTGATTAGTAGCTATTTCCAAACCTTGTAAACCATTTTCAGCAACTACCACTTTATGCTTTTCAAATTCGAGAATATCTTTTAAAGTATTCCGAATACTACGTTCGTCGTCTATGACTAATATCTTTGCCATCAGTATCTTATCTAAATCTTATCTTATAAATCAAACCCTATATCAGAACGAAAATACTTTTTATCAAAAGAAATTAAATTTGCATTTTTAAAAGAAAGTGCCAAGGCTTCATCTTTATTTTTACCATAAGAACTAATCGCCATAACCCTTCCGCCCGAAGTAACTATTTCGCCATTTTGTTCTGTAGTTCCCGCATGAAAAGCAATACTACCTTCAATCTTATCTAAGTTTGAGATTGGTTTCCCTTTTTCAAATTCCTCGGGATAACCACCAGAAACTAACATAACTGTTACCGCAGCGCGCTCATCAAAAGC
>CAYVWK010000258.1:0-1098 GCA_964455235.1 uncultured Paludibacter sp. | reverse complement strand
GCAATTTTCCATGCCAAAGCATGCTCACGTCCACCAGCTCCTAAGAGTAGAATATTCATATTACTTGTTTACTTATTTGCATGCAAAAGTAATATTTTATTGTCGTATAAGCAATTTGAGAAAAGAAAGGACCTCTATAGCTAAGTCATAGGTTTTAAGTTTATTAGTTTAACCCAAGAAGAACCAAATACACAGAGTGTCATTTCAAGCGATATCTTCTTGACAAATTTTAGATTTCCATTCCTTGAAAGACAATCCTGTTTTTTGCTTCACTATGCGTTTCATACTATCTATAGAACCAAATCCACATACAGAAGCAAGCTCTTTGTTGCTGATTAAATCATCTTCTTGCAGTGTGTTTTGAAGTTCATCCCACCGATAAGTATTAAGATAGGAGCTAAAATTTTGTTTGTAAAAAGAATTAATACCAACAGAGACATAGGTTCGATTTGTACCTAATTTTTCTGCAATTTCGCCTAAAGATAAATCGCTTTTCATATACAACTTCTCTTCCTTTAATAAACAATCTAATTTTTCCATCATATCTTTATGATGCTTCAAAGAATTATCAACAGCAAAATTTGAATTTTCCTCCTCTACATTTATTAAGTTAGAAGTAGTCCTTTTCTTTCTAACAAAAAACATTAAATACAAAATCAAAAAATTTGTTGTCAATAAAGCACAAATAAACAATACATACAAACTAAGTGTCAACATAATGATTTCAATAATATTAAACTAAAATAACTGAACAGATTTAAAATGCGCTGCAAAATTATAAGATAAATTGTAGTAAACAATATTATCAAGCTGAAATATTATAGATTTCCATTTTTTGCGCACTTTTATTTACGATTTGCACACTTTAAGGCATAAAATTGATGATTTGCTCATTTTTTTGTGATTTTACACTCCATTCTATCTTGATTTTAAGGGTGATTTTATAAGGACTAATTACACCAAAAAACCTACAGAAAATCAATATGAATATTTATACAATTTTTTTATACTGTTTGAAACCTGTATCTTTGGAGCTGAACGATTATTTATATCAAGAAGTTTAATTTTTAAAGTACGATACAATGCCCGATACATTAC
>CAYVWK010000257.1:0-2727 GCA_964455235.1 uncultured Paludibacter sp. | reverse complement strand
CATCTTCATCGTAATCATCCTGAATAATTTTCATTTGCTTTTCCAATCCAACAAGTACATTGGGATTGCCATTTCGCAAGTCTGTAGCAATAACACGCAGAGGAGCAACCCAATATTCATATTCCTCTTCCTCTTCACCTGCAAAAATTTCTACAAAATTCACAATAGCTTGCAGCGCCGGAGTTTCTAATAAATCCTCCATATGCTCTACAAACTCAAGTGCATTCGACTCAATTTTTTGTTTTTGTCCTTCAACAGTTAGGGGAGAAAAATTAAGTTTCTTATCCAAATCTAAATCAGATTTAGGTTCACATGCATTAAAAAATACAACTCCAAGGAGTCCTAATACAATAAATACAAAATTCTTTTTCATCTTGATGGTTTTAAAAGTTTAATAATTTAAGTTTAATCCATTGTAAATATATCTTACGTTTACTAAGACGTTGTTATATAATTATTTGTTGCAAAAAAATACGTATCAGACTGTCAAATTCTGATACGTATATATAACAAATCTATGGTTTAAATGTTTAAAACTGTGTAAATAAGTTTATAAATTACACAATTTTAGCTCCATTGCTAAGTGCTGAATTGGGTTGCAGAACGGTCAGGCTGCCATCAGGATTTTCCGCCGACAATATCATCCCCTCGCTATCTATGCCCCTCAATTTCCTGGGTGGGAAGTTGGCTATAAAAAGGACTTGTTTGCCGATAAATTCTTCCGGATTAGGATAATATTCGGCTATGCCGGAAAGGATGGTTCGCCCTTCTAAACCATCATCTATACGGAATTGCAAGAGTTTATCAGCTTTGGGTACTTTTTTACAATCTAAGACAGTACCCACGCGAATGTCCATTTTCATAAACTCATCAAAACTTACATTTTCTTTGATGGCTGCAGGCTTCCACTCAGTTAACTCGTTCGTTTTTTTGGTATCCAATAATTTTTGAACCTGTGCAGCTATGGTTTCATCTTCAATTTTCTCAAATAAAAGTTCCGGGTTTTCTAATTGAGTTCCAGGTTTCAATAAATTGATACTTCCTAATTCATTCCAATCAAAAGATGGCAAATTCAATAAATTACGCAATTTTTGTGAGGAAAAAGGTAGAAAAGGTTCAAAGGCAATAGCCAAATTCGCCGCAATCTGCAAACTCAAATTTAAGATAGTCCCTACCCTGTCCATATCAGTTTTAGCCAATTTCCAAGGTTCGGTATCAGCCAAATATTTATTACCAATACGTGCCAAATTCATCGCTTCTTTTTGCGCTTCGCGGAATTTAAAATGGTTGAGTAAATTTTCAAGCTCAGCTTTTACATCCTTAAACTCTACCAATGTTTCCTCGTCATAATCTGTCCAAGCGCCCGATTCAGGCACTTTACCATCAAAATACTTATGTGTCAGTACCAATGCCCTATTGATAAAATTACCATAAATCGCAACCAATTCGCTATTATTTCTTGCCTGAAAATCTCTCCAAGTGAAATCATTATCCTTGGTTTCCGGCGCATTGGCAGTCAGTACATAGCGCAATACATCCTGTTTATTCGGAAATTCTTCCAAGTATTCATGCAACCAAACCGCCCAATTGCGGGAAGTCGAAATTTTATCTCCTTCTAAATTTAAAAACTCATTAGCAGGCACATTATCCGGTAAGATATAACTACCTTCAGCTTTCAACATTGCCGGAAAAACAATGCAGTGAAAAACTATATTATCTTTCCCAATAAAATGCAATAAGCGCGTATCCTTATCTTTCCACCATTTTTCCCAATCGTTGGGCAATAGTTCTTTTGTATTGGAGATATATCCGATGGGTGCATCAAACCAAACGTAAAGCACCTTACCCTCAGCACCTTCTAAAGGCACGGGAATACCCCAATCCAAATCGCGACTCACGGCTCGCGGATGTAAACCCATGTCCAACCAACTTTTACATTGACCATATACATTGGGCTTCCACTCCTTATGTTCTTCTAAAATCCATTGTCTCAACCAGGCTTCGTGTTGGTCTAAAGGCAAATACCAATGTTTGGTTTCGCGCTTCACAGGTACACTGCCACTAATGGTCGATTGCGGATTAATCAAATCATCCGGACTTAAAGAAGTTCCACAAGATTCGCACTGATCGCCATAAGCATGTTCGTTGCCGCAATGCGGACATTTACCTGTGATATAACGGTCAGCCAAAAACTGCTGCGCTTTTTCATCATAATACTGTTCTGAACTCTTTTCTATAAAACCACCCTTATCGTATATGGTTTTGAATATTTCAGAAGCCAGCACTCGATGAGTTGAAGAAGTAGTGCGCGAATAAATATCGAAAGAAATTCCAAAGTTTTCGAAAGATAGTTTGATAATATTATGATAACGATCGACAATATCTTGCGGAGTCACTCCTTCTTTCCTTGCCGTTAGCGTAATAGGAACTCCATGTTCATCCGATCCTCCTATAAATAAAACCTCCTCCCCTTTCAGTCGAAGATAGCGAACATAAATATCTGCCGGGACATAAACCCCTGCTAAATGACCTATATGAATAGGACCATTAGCATAAGGAAGAGCAGTTGTTACGGTGGTACGTTTGAATGTAGTCATTGTAATTAATTTTTGAAAATATATGGATGATGTATTGCAAATGGAAAATCATAGCTGACAAAAGTACAAAAAACCAAGCAATGAATTAATTTTTGAGTAATATTTTAGTCTCTAATTAAAGATAAATTCT
>CAYVWK010000256.1:0-2736 GCA_964455235.1 uncultured Paludibacter sp. | reverse complement strand
CCCATGGCCGGACGCTCCAGGGTCGTCCGCGAGTCTAAAAAACACGCGGCCAAGCGCCCGAGCCCGCCGTTTCCAAGCCCCGGCTCCGGCTCCAGCTCAAAGACCACATCCCGGTCGATCCCAAGATCCGCGAGGGCCTGCATGTACGCCGACTCGTTCACCAGGTTCACCATATTGTTGTGAAGCGCCCGGCCCACCAGGAATTCCGCGCTCAAATAATAAACCTTCTTCGCGCCCTGGCGCTTGCGGATGCCCCGGGACTGCTTGCGCCGCTGCATCACCTCGTCGCGCACTGTCAGCGCCAGCGCCATGTACAGCTGCTGGGGCGTAGCGTCGGTTAGCCCGCAGCCGAAATTATCGCCCAATTTCTCCACGATGGATTTCTTTATGTCATCGGACGTCATGCGTTCGAATTGCATCTGACAACCTCCATTTTGAGATTTACGACCAATTATAGCACAATTCGCGCGCCCGTGTAAAGCGCGGCCCGAATGGGCGGGCAATCGCCTGAATGCGCGCCGGGAATTTCCGCAATTCTACACCCGGGGCATGAAATGTGTCAACTTTTCTAAAAAGCGGGGGATGCCTTTACGCGCGGCGGGAATGACTGTATAATGGTAGCATCAATGTAAGGGAGGCCGCCGCATGAGCCGCACAGAAGATACGCCGAGGAGGAGGGGCACCTCCCTTTTCAACTGGATGGGCACGCTGGTGCTCGCCGCCATTCCGGGGGTAAACCTCGTTGCCTTCATCCTGTTCGCCATTTTTGGACGCTCCCGCGCCAAGCGCACATTCGCCGCCGCAGGGCTCATTTTAATGGGCATCTGCGCCGTTTTGCTCGTGGCGGCGTTTTTGCTGTTCGGGGCGGAGCTTGTGGAGTTCGCAGGCCGCCTGACCGCCGAATAATCCAACCTATGCCGCTTCGGCGGCTTTTTTGATTCACGGCTTACGCATGAACCATGTTCATGCGTAAGCCAAAGGAACGGAGAACCGGATTTCTGAATTTTCTCACGAAAATTCCGGGCGAAATCCGGGGGCATGAACTGATTCGTCGTCGGGCGGGCAAGCGCGCCCTTTGGACGAATCCATTTTCATCGGCAAAGCCGATCAAAATGATGATCCATGGAGGGCTGCGGCCCTCCAAACCTCCCGGGGTTCATACTTTCGTAATTCGTGCGTAAGCCCCGCTTTAATTTACGGGGATGATCCGCACATCCGCCGCGGCCACATCCGCCTCTGAAAGCGCCAGCTCCAAAACAATGGCCGCGTCCGCCTCGGTGATTTCATTTTTTCGGATCATCACGCGCACCGCATCCTCAGATGCCGCCACCGCCGCGCCCTCATAGCCCTGCATTTTGAGAATGCCGGAGATGGTCTGTTCGATCTCCATGCGCCTGACGATCTCAAGTTTGCACGCCTGGGCGGCCTCCACAAGCTCTTTGGTTGTGTTGGGCCCGTTGATGATATCGTCCAGTTGGCTCAGCTGCATGCTCCTGAGCTGTTCGCGCTCGAGCACAAAGTCCGACAGGGCGTCCACCGCCTCATGGGGCTCGGAGGCGGCAGACTGATCCTCCGTCCGCAGCCCGAAGAGATCCGGGCGCACCGCAGCCACGCAGCACACCGCAAGCCCCACCACAATCACCGCGTAGGTGATCCGAAGAATACTCCGCTTCATGGTCATTTCCCCCGCATCTGCGCAATTTCAATGCTTCTTGCGTCCACGTTCAGAAGTGTCTGGGCCGCCTCCGCAAGCGCAAGATAGACGCCCATGTCCCCCGCGCCCTGGGCGACGATGAGCACCCCCGTCACCTTTCCGTCCTCGGCCTGGGCAATCATGACGCGCACATCCCCCGCCCCCGCCACCTGGGAGAGGGTCGATTCCATGCGCCGCTCAAGGGCGGTGGAAACCGCGCCCTCGGGCGCGCCGCCCCGCCCCTGAATCCAGAAGAGCGCCGCAAGCGCCGCAAGAAGGATCAGCGCCAGATACTCCACCTTGCGCGCGCCGCGCAGACTGTCCATAAACTTTGAAAGCATCGTTCACCCCGCAAGGCGCAAAATCGCCGCGACCATAAAAAGCACGCTTGCCACGGCGCACAGCCCGGCCACGAGCCGCGCGCCCTGGTCGGATTCAGGTGCGGCAAGCTCCGCCGCCGAGGCGAACGCCGCCACCGCGACGATTGTGTAGATGAGCCCGCCCACTTCCCCCGTGTTCATCTCAATACGCCCCTTCCCGCGTTAATGGCCGCCCCCGTCATCACAAGCGCCAGCATCACAGCCACCATGGCAATCGTAAGCAGCATGGAGACCACATCCGCAAACCGGGAGACCACGCCCGTGATGGCGGAATCAGACACGGGCATGGCCACGGCGTTTGCAAGCCGGATGGCAAAAAGCGTCGCCGCAAGCTTCACAATGGGCGCGCCGCAGACCGTCACCACAACCAGCATGCCCGTAAGCCCCGCGGCGGATTTGACGAGGAGTATGCTCGAAAGCGCCGCGTCTAAAGAATCGGCGATGTCGCTGCCGATGACGGGGATCAGGTTATCAACCGCGTACCGGGCGGTGCGCACCGCAGCCGAATCGTAGCTCGCGCCCAGCATCCCCTGCACCGTCAGAAGCCCCACAAACAGCGCAAGCAAAATCCCAGCGCCCCACATAACCACATACTTCAGCATGGCAAAAATGCCGTCCAGCCGGAGCGCCGAGGAAAACGCGGCGGCGCAGGCCAGCGCGCAC
>CAYVWK010000255.1:0-2742 GCA_964455235.1 uncultured Paludibacter sp. | reverse complement strand
CGGAAGTAGTATGTCGCCCGTATCCCCAAGGTTGCCTCTATTTTCGCTAACCGTAAAGCGTGCTCCGGTTTCTTATCAACATCATGACGCAAAATAACAATTTTACCTTTTGCGTACTTATTTGTATCATTTGCATGCTTATTTTTATCTTTTGCGTAGTGCTGACAATAATCTTCAAAAGTCAAAAAGCTATACCCTGCCCTTTGTAGGGAAGTCAGGAGGCGTTTGTAGGAGGAGGGGGTGAAGTCGGTCATTGTGTTAGGAAATGTTGAGTTGTTGAGTTGTTGAGTTGTAATGTTGGTTACTGGTTATTAGTTGCTGGTTGCTGGTTATTACTTGCGAATCATTAATAATTAACAATTAATCATTAGTCTCATTGGCGTCATTTTGCGATGAAATATTGATTGTGGGGCTGCTCTATTGTTTCGTAGTAGCTTGCCAAAATGGGTATATTTAAAATGGTTTGTAATTTCAGTTGTGTGAGAATTGTAAGGTTCTCTTTGCCTTTTACAATTTTAGATATTTGTTGAGGCGAAACTTCCATTTCTCTTGCTAAATCTCGTTGCGACCATCCTAATTCATCTAATCTCAACAATACTTTAAGCGCAATACCTTGAGATTCACGTAACACCTCTCGATTTTGTACACGAAATTTTATTTCTTCTTGCGTTTTCGTATCCTTCTCAGAAACTAACTGCTGGAATTTTTGTTTATTTGTCATAATTATTCGATTAAAAATTCATAAAAGGAGTCAATATCAAAGATTCCGTTATCTTTCAAAAAATTTCGACATTTATCTATTTTCCTCATTTCGAAAAACTCTTCCAATTTTCTATAATTATTCGTGACTATATCATAAAGAACATCATCAATATCATGAGCATTTTGGATAATTTGATTAAGCAACTCTTCTATAGTTGTGAAGGTAGGGATATCAGCTTGATTATCTTTAATAAATTGATACAAATAAGACACATCACTCCATAATGCTAATAATCGATACAACTCATTTTCTTCCTCATTATCATAATGAAAAGCATAAAGTTGCTCTGCAAAGATACAAACAATTTTCATAAAATCAACTTTTAGGTTTACTTTTTAGGTTATTTTCCTTGCAAAGATAGAAGTATTTGTAGAATGTTTTGTTGTTGCAACAAACATTCAACTCAATCGTTCAATACTTCGACTTCGCTTAGTACAAGGCACTTCACAATCAGCTCCCTAACCACAATGATAGCAAGCGGTCGTAAACTATGTATCCTTGGTCGGTTTTATAGACTAATTCATTGTCTAAAAGCCTTTGCAGTGCTCGGTTTACACTGCTAGGATTTTTAAGTCGATATTTGAGGATGAACTCGCTGGCATTAATTTGAGCTACTATTTTTTCTTTTGCAATGGCTGTGAGTAGGTTGACCTGTACTGTCGAATAAGCATTCAATAATTCTTGATAACTGTATGCGTTTTCTGCTATCAATTCCAAGATTGTTTGTGCTATAATATCAAGAGAATCAATATCTTTACGATACTCATACAGACGATTAAGTATCACTTGAACATACCAGGTGTGTCCTTCGAAGCGTTCATAAATATCATCAAAACATGCTTTTGAAAGTATAGTGCCATTCTCTTGGAAGTGATGTTGTGCAAACTCGTAATAGACATCTTTGTCAATAGCATCGAGGAGTAAAATTTGAGTACTTTGATAGAAGGGGCGTTTAGCTGAAAGAAACATCTCACTCATCAAATGCTGGCGGCTACCTGAAAAAACAAATCTAACATTTGGTAAAAACTGAATATATGAACGTAAAAGAGCTTCTGTCCCCTTTTCTGGATATTCAGCAATTTGTTGAAATTCATCTATCGCGATATAGCATGTTTTCTGTGACTGTTTGAGGTAATCAAAAATTTCCTGCAAACTATTAGAAGCAACTTCAGGTTCAATTTTTACGCTAATTTCGGGCTGCCCCGAAAGTGAATTGTAGCTTAATACGGGACGAAAACTTTTGAAAAAAGTGGCAAACTTTCTCATCACTTTGTCCATATTTGTATCTATCTGTCCGAGTATGCTTTGAGCAAAAATTTGCACGAAATCACTTAAATTCTGAGTAGCAAAAATATCAAAATAAATACAGACTATATCTTTCTGTTCAAGAGATAGTTGATGAAAAACATGGTGTATCAAGCCAGTCTTTCCATAGCGCCGTGGACTAATCAATGTAATATTCCGTCCATTATTAAGGGCTGAAATAATTTTATTTGATTCAAGCTCTCTATCACAAAAATACCTTGGACTAAAATAGCCAACCACAAGAAAGGGATTATGGGGTTGATGTTGTGTCATAGCAGATAATTTTTAAAATATCACAAATTTCTCTGCAAATATAATCATTTTTCGCAAAATGCGAAACGCAAAGTGCGAAATATGATTATACAACCATTTAACTGCAACATGACGCAAATATCGCTGCTGATGATTGGTTTAGGGGTTTAGACTTTGTAGCTACTTTTAAACTTCTAAACAACTCAACGCCCCTACTTCGCTATATCCGGATTATTCACAATCTCCACTTCGGGGATTTCGAATGTCATGCGGGGGTCGTCGTAGGATATTGTTTCGCCTTGGTGGGCATAGTGGTTGTTGGCGCGTTTGATGCTTTTCTTGAAGCGCTTCATCGTCATCAAACCTCTGCCTTCGCCCCACATCTCTACTCGCCAGTTGTGATAAATTAGGTCTAATAGCTC
>CAYVWK010000254.1:0-2745 GCA_964455235.1 uncultured Paludibacter sp. | reverse complement strand
GTTGGCAGACCGAGTTCGTTTGCCAGCGCAGTAAAGTTATCTTCGTCCGTAGCAATACCATCGGCAGGGTGAAGGTTTAATGTAGCTTTCACATTGCTGTTGTGCAACCATTGAATCAGTTCCGATGGATTTGGTATTAATCTTTTGTTCCAACTCCAGCCTGTCCAACCTCCGCGCCCGTTGTCGGTGGGACTTCCGGAATAGTGCCAGTCCATATCTATTACCATTATATCCAACGGAACATCATTTGCTTTCATTTCACGCACTAAATTCTTGAAATCCTCGTCGGTATATTCTTCGTATTTCGAATACCAATATCCGAAAGCATACAAGGGCGGCATGGGAATTTTTCCGGCAATTTTCGTAAAATCGCCCAAGGCTTTTTTGTAATCGCGTCCATAAGCCATGAAATACCAGTCCATTGCCGGTTTGTCGGCGCGTTGGGCTACCCAATCCACGCTGTTTTCGCGTTTGTCAAATACAAGGCTGATACTTCCGTCTGTCCGTTCGGCGGTTTCGTCGATAATCGCCCAGCCTGAACGCGAAATAAGCCCGTCTTCCATTTCGGATAGTTTATTGTCGCCGTTGGAACCATCGAGCGTGCGGGTTGTCCCTTTTAAATTCAGATTATCTTTTTTCCAGGGATACCACGTTACGGTACGGCCGTCCATTTCGAACGTTATTTTCAGGTTTTGTGAACTTGGCGGATCGAATGTACCGGGAAAACTTCCTATGCGGTATTGAAGTGTGAGTTTATCCGTTTTTATATAAAGAAATCCGTCTTTTTCTTCGGTTGTGAACGGCGGAACAGGCAAACGACGGTTTACGACCGTGAATGAAGCTCGGTCTTCGAACAGCTGTTGATTGCTCCATTCAATGCGGATCATTTCGGGAGTAAGAACCGTGAAACGCATATCGCCTGAAATAACCATTGCTTTAGAGTCTGCAACCGGATTATTTTCTGCAAAAATAAGGTTTGCGCATAGAGATAGCAATAGCATACCAAGAAAAAGTTTTTTCATGATTACAAATTTAATCTGTGTGGAAAATGATTTTTTATCAGCCGGAAAATTTAGCTGATTTAAAAAAAGATAAAAGTGAAAGTAAGAAACCCCTCGCCTTTTTCAACGAGGGGTTTCTGTTGTTTTATCAGAGATTCAATTTATATGATTTAGTATCACTACCAATAGATAATGTAATGATATAAATACCTTGATTGATATTCAATGTTAATGTCTGAGCCGGTTCTGTTATTTTTATTTTATTCTGTAATTGCCCTTGTATTGAATAAAGACGCAATGTAGAACCCACAGCATTGTTTACATAAATATTAGAATTTGAAGAATATACATCGGTATTGATAAATTTATCTATCGGCGATACTGTAATAGTTTCGTTTTGTTTTACAATATTGATAGTTGAATCAGCCATATTTACGTCAATATTATATGTTCCTGCTACAACATTCCATTTTCGATCACCGGTTTCGTCTTCGCTGATTTTAGTATTATCATTTGCATCGCAGAAATAATGTTTTGTATTCCAACCGCGGTCATTGGTACTTAGTATTTTGAATACGCCTTCTTCTAAATCGAGATTTCGAACCGAATAAGTATTATCGCCATTCGAAGTGAGTTTCACCGCCTTTTCGGGGAAAGTTTCCCAAACTTCTTTGTCGGGAGTAGCGGTTCCAACAAGATATAAAGCTGAATAATGAATTTCTGTTTCTTGATATGCTATTTTTTCGGCACTGATAGTCAATGCGTTTAAGTCGCAAGTAATTTTGTAGTTACCGGATTCGGCAAGTTTGAATTTATAGTCGTTCATTCTTTCTACGGTAACTTTTAACGCTTCTAAGCCTTGCTCAATGTAACCGGTCGAATCCGCACCATTTTGAATTTGAATACCGTTATCGGTAAGCGCGCGTTCCAAAACAAATTTGAATTCTTCATCTTGAACGAACCAGCCTGTATAGCTGAACACATTTTCGTTTTCAGTGTTCATCATAGGTGATTCGTCTGTGCTCCAACCGCTGAAAACCGCACTTCCAACAACATAAAGTCTATCAATGTCTTTTTTCGTATAAGAAATGCTGTTGTCTGCCAAATTTATGGTTACGGTATATAATCCGGATTCAGTTACTTCCCATTGGCGGTCGCCTGTGGCATCTTGAGTCAGTTTTCCGGCATCCTGTTCATCTTTAAAAAAGAAATAATTATTATCACATCCTCTGCTTGGAGCAACGCTCAATTTGAAAGTACCACCGGCATTCAAATAAATATCGCCTGAATAAGAAAGAACGTCTTGATTTTCGAGTCTCAAAGACTTGCTTAAATCCCATTCTGTTAAGGTTGCGCTACCCACCATATACAAAGCCTGATAGCGGATAGGCTGCTCTTCGCCCGACGCTTTTGCCTCGGCTTTAATGGTCAGATTAGCCAAATCGCAAGTAACTTTGTAAAAACCGGAGGTTGCAAGCTTAAATTTAGCATCGACGGTATCGTTGGTACTTAAAGTTCCGCCGAGTGTAACATCAAGATAGCCGGTTGCACCCGAGCCGTTGAGATACTGACCACCCCAATCGCTGTTCTGCATAAACTTAAATTCTTTGTCCGCTTCGAACCAGCCGGTAAATGTGAACACATCATTACCTTCGGCATACATAAAAGGTGCTTCTTTGCCATTAAAACCACAAAACAGCGCGTCGCCGACAATTAGTAATTTATCGACTGCAAATAAATTTGT
>CAYVWK010000253.1:0-2750 GCA_964455235.1 uncultured Paludibacter sp. | reverse complement strand
TTTGGTGAGTTCCATCCTATCATCGATAGTAAGCGTGAGATGCTGTATATAGGTGGTGGTGCAGGTATGGCTCCCTTACGTTCACATGTATTACATCTGTTGAACACATTAAAAACTTCCGACAGAAAAATCTCTTATTGGTATGGAGCACGCTCTAAAAATGAGATATTCTACGAAGAAGATTTCAGGAAGTTAGAAAAAGAATTTCCAAATTTCAACTTCAATATTGCGCTTAGCGAGCCCATGCCAGAAGATAATTGGACAGGTTATGTAGGATTTATCCACCAAGTGATTCAGGATAACTACCTCATCAACCACGATTCACCTGAAGATATAGAATACTACATGTGCGGTCCTGGTCCTATGGCAAAAGCAGTAGAGAAAATGCTTTACGATTTAGGTGTTCCAAGAGAAATGTTGATGTTTGATGATTTTGGGGCGTAAAACTCACAGCATAATCATAAAAAATGGAGAATCCAATGCGGATTCTCCATTTTTTATAGGTGTTTGTTAGATGATTATCTGCCATATTTCTCCATTTCCTCTTCAAAGGTCTTTTTGAATTTTTCGTAGTTGTAATCTACTTTCAACATCTCAGCATTGGTCATGCGGTTGTTTAAGGAGATTAATAGTTCGTCACTGCCTAACTCAATGCATACATAGCATTTGTAGTTACCTGATTTGGTTAAAGTAGTTTTCTCACAGATTACGATGGTTCCTGTTAGTTGTTGGTCAACTACTTCGCGAGTCATTGTTTCAAAATTCCCTAATAACTCTTCTTTGTTGTTGTAATTACCAGATTTAACGTAATTATCAGTTACAGTTTTAACTCTGGTGTTGATTTGAGAAGCTAAGCCTGCACGGGCTTCACTCATAGCTTTTTTCTTAGCTGTCATTTGATCCATGCTTTCACCAACAGCAGAATATCTAAATGCTTTTTTTGTACTTTGGTATTCTGGTCCTGAGCAATGTGTTTGAATTTCAACTTCTCCTAAATCTTTCGGAGCTAATGCTTTTTTGCTTTTACATGCTGTCATACCCAAACTAACTACTCCCAATATAAGCAGAGTGTTTAATGTTGTAGAAATAATTTTTTTCATAAAACCTAATTTTAAATTAATAGATATAAGAATTTATTGTTTTCAATTTACGAACCAAAGATATATATAATTATTAAATAATGTTATGTTTGTCAATAAAAAAACCGATTGCACTTGAACAATCGGTTTTTTGATAATCTTATGGAATAGCTTATTATTTAGCGTCTTCTTCAGTTTCAGTAGTTTCTTCAGTCTTAACTTCTTTAACTTCCTTCTCAGCTTTAGCTTCTTTAGCTTCTTTAGCTTCTTTAGCTTCTTTTGCTTTTTTAGCCTTTTCTGCTTTTTCCATTTTCTCAGCTGCTGCTGTAACCATTTGATCTTTTAAATCAGCTAATGATTGAATATCACCAAGGGTTGTTTTTTCTACTGTTTGTGGAGCTGCAACTTCCTCTTTTTTCGCTTTTCTAGCTGCTTTTTTAGGTGAAGGAGCATCACCACTCTCTTCTCTGTTAGCATCTTCGTGAATGCGACTGTGTGAAAGAATGATACGTTTAGCATCTTTGTTAAATTCAATTACTTTGAATTCTAATTTTTCATCTACAACAGCTTGTGAACCATCCTCTTTAACAAGATGTTTTGGAGTTGCAAAGCCTTCAACACCATAAGGAAGTGAAATCACTGATCCTTTGTCCATCACTTCGATAATAGTACCTTCATGGATGCTATCTACAACAAACATAGACTCTAATACATCCCATGGGTTTTCTTCGATTTGTTTGTGACCAAGGCTTAAGCGACGGTTAACTTTGTCAATTTCAAGTACTTGTACTTCTATATCGCTACCAATTTGAGTAAACTCTGATGGATGTTTGATTTTTTTAGTCCAAGATAAGTCTGAAATATGAATCAAACCATCAACACCTTCTTCAATTTCTACAAATACACCAAAGTTGGTGAAGTTGCGAACTTTAGCTGTGTGTTGTGAACCAACTGCATAGGTCTCTTCAATAGTTTCCCATGGGTCAGCTTTTAGTTGTTTGATACCTAATGACATTTTGCGCTCGTCTCTATCTAATGTAAGGATAACAGTTTCAACTTCGTCATCTACATTTAAGAAATCTTGTGCTGAACGTAAGTGTTGTGACCAGCTCATTTCTGAAACGTGGATTAAACCTTCAACGCCTGGAGCAATTTCAACAAATGCGCCGTAATCAGCAATAACAACTACTTTACCTTTGATTTTGTCACCAACTTGTAAATTAGCATCCAATGCATCCCATGGATGTGGAGTAAGTTGTTTTAAACCTAAAGCAATACGTTTTTTCTCATCATCAAAATCGAGAATAACAACATTGATTTTCTCATCTAATGTAACGATTTCTTCTGGATGATTTACGCGGCCCCATGATAGGTCAGTGATGTGGATAAGTCCGTCAACACCACCCAAGTCGATAAACGCACCGTAACTTGTGATGTTTTTAACTGTACCTTCAAGGATTTGACCTTTTTGAAGTTTGCTGATGATTTCTTTCTTTTGGCTTTCCAATTCAGCTTCGATAAGCGCTTTGTGAGAAACCACCACATTTCTAAATTCTTGGTTGATTTTAATCACCTTGAATTCCATAGTTTTATTTACGAATACATCATAATCGCGGATAGGTTTCACGTCGATTTGAGAACCTGGCAAGAAAGCTTCAATTCCAAATACAT
>CAYVWK010000252.1:0-2783 GCA_964455235.1 uncultured Paludibacter sp. | reverse complement strand
ACCTTTTCAGCCACAAAATCCGCATCCATATCTTCCACACGGAAAAGCTTACCTGTACGGTCAACCATAGGCTGGCGGTTACCATCTTTATCAATTAAAATCATCGGAGGCACGCCATTTTGTTTAGCCACTCGGTCGTCATCCGCACCAAAAGTAGGAGCGATATGCACGATGCCCGTACCATCTTCTGTAGTAACGAAATCGCCCGCAATAACGCGGAAAGCACCTTCGCCAGGATTCATCCAAGGAATAAGTTGCTCATAGGTAACACCCACCAACGCACTACCTTTTACCTTGCCCAAAAGCTCGTATTCATTTTTACCAATCACCTGATCCACAAGTGATTCAGCTAAAATAAGATGTGCGATTTCTTTGGTGTAAGGATTAGCAGTTTCCACTAAAACATAGTCGATATTTGCACCAACAGCCAAAGCCGTATTGGAAGGAAGCGTCCAAGGCGTTGTCGTCCAAGCCAAGATATACGCTTTTTCCATATCCACCTTTTCAAAAGGAAGGACAGCATTTTTAGCCACTTTAAACTGCGCCACGCAAGTCGTATCTTTCACGTCGCGGTAGCAGCCAGGCTGATTTAATTCGTGCGTACTCAAACCCGTACCCGCCGCTGGTGAATAAGGCTGAATAGTATATCCTTTATAGAGTAAGTTCTTGTTGTACAGCTGTTTAAGCAACCACCATAAAGTCTCGATATAGCGATTATCGTAAGTGATATACGGGTCGTCCATATCCACCCAATAGCCCATTTGCTCGGTCAAGTCCTCCCATTCCTTGGTATATTTCATCACATCCTCGCGGCAAGCACTATTGTATTCCTCAACAGAAATTGATTTGCCAATATCTTCTTTTGTGATGCCCAAAGACTTCTCAACGCCTAATTCCACAGGCAAACCGTGGGTATCCCAGCCCGCTTTTCGCTTCACCTGAAAACCCTGCATCGTTTTATATCGGCAGAAAATATCCTTAATCGAACGCGCCATCACATGGTGAATACCCGGCATCCCATTAGCGGATGGCGGTCCCTCGTAAAACACGAAACTTGGAGCACCATCCCGCAGACTAATACTCTTGTGAAACACGTCTTTAGCCTGCCAATCAGCAAGCATTTCCTTATTAATTTCCGATAGATTGAATTGAGAATATTCCTTGAATTTCATCACAATAAATTATACTTAAATTTGAAGGTGCAAAAGTACAAAAAAATTGTTGAACGTGGAATTGGTGGGGGTAATTGTTGCTGGGTGCTGGTTGCTAGTTGCTGGTTGCTGGTTGCTGGTTCAAGCTCATAAAGAACAAAAGAAATTCCTACATGACTTCTGAGACTTGGCATGTAGATCTCTACTTTGGGCGAAAAATATTGATACGAGCTAAAGCTTAAATCCAAAATATATATCTATCTTTGCGTTCTACAAAATCACAGATGAAATCTTTACAAAATCATAGATGAAAATCTTACAAAATCACAGATGAGTTTTTATATTATTGATAATCAAACTAATATAGATATGTATAAAGAACGACTAATTGATGAAAAAATTGCTAGAAAGCTTAAGTCAACGGGTGGTATATTATTGAAAGGAGCGCGTTTTTGTGGAAAAACAACAACGGCAATGAAACATTCAGCGAGTATGGTACGACTTGATTCTTCAGAACAAATCAGAGAACAGGCTACGCTTATGCCAGAGATAGTGTTAGCAGGTGATACACCTCGTTTAATTGATGAATGGCAGTTGGTTCCCAGTATTTGGAATGCTGTACGGTATGAGATTGATCAAAGGGCTACGAAAGGACAATTTATCTTAACTGGTTCATCTAGTCCAAGTGACGATATTTCTACGCATACAGGTGCAGGTCGTTTTGCGCGTATTTCATTGCGTACCATGTCTTTAACAGAAAGTAAAGATTCACATCAGGTTGTAAATTTTCGAAATTGTTTTTCAAAAGGTACCACTGTAGGAGGCTTTGGAGGTGCTAAATTTAAGGATTATGCTCACTTTTTAGTGAGAGGTGGAATGCCTGCTTTAGTTGATGAGACATCTGAAATCGCACAAGAAGCCATGCGAGATTATGTAGAGAATATTTCATATATTGATATGCAACGTCTTGATAACCCTCCTACTCCAGAACGAATAGCAGCTTTAATTCGTTCTCTTGCACGCAATATATCAACAGAAGTAACATTAGAGAAACTTGCTGCAGAAACAGGGTTAATCTTGCCAAACGCTATAGCTGCAAGTACTGTAAGGAAATATCTTGATCAATTATCTGAAATATTTATTTTGGAAGAACAGCCATCTTGGAAAACACATGTTCGTTCAACTGTTCAGCAGCGAATTAAACCTAAATGGCACTTTGTAGATCCATCGATAGCTGCTGCGGCTTTAGGACTTACAGCTACATCTTTGTTGAAAGATATAGAAGCTTTTGGATTATTTTTTGAATCGATGGTAATAAGAGATTTAAGAATTTATGCAGATGTATTAGATGCTAAAGTATTTCATTATCGAGATTCTTCAGGTTTAGAAATAGACGCCATAGTAGAGCTACCAAATGAAACCTTTGCAGCATTTGAAATAAAATTGGGCTCTACATCGTCAATAGATTTGGCCGCTGTGAATTTACAAAAATTCTTGACACGCTTAAACCCAGAAAAGGCTGCAAAATGCTCCTCTTTGAATGTCATTATCGCTGGGTCTTCTTCTTACACACGAAAAGATAATGTCAATGTGATATCTTTAGGGCATTTACATGTTTAGTGGGGTGTTTTT
>CAYVWK010000251.1:0-2805 GCA_964455235.1 uncultured Paludibacter sp. | reverse complement strand
GATTGTAAAGATAAATTGCGCACATAAAAGACGCCGCCACCCAATGCAAGTTTTCACCCCCACATGGATAGAATGCCCATTTTTTCCAAGCCAAAACCCGGAAGGCGCGCCCTTGTTTCTCTCGCGCCCGATATGTTATAATTGGTACAAAAAACACGGAGGCGCCCATGAAAAACAATCATTTGTTGCCCTTTCTTTGGCTGCATGGGGAGGACGAAGAAACCCTGCGCCATTTGCTCCGGAAAATCGCCGCCTGCGACATCGGGGCCGTGTGCCTGGAATCCCGTCCCCATCCGGACTTTGCAGGGGATACTTGGTGGCGGGATCTCGACATCATCTTGGATGAGGCCATCAAGCTGGGGCTCAAGATCTGGATTTTGGACGATTCCCACTTCCCCACGGGCTTTGCCAACGGAAAGGTGCTCGAGGCCCCGGATGCGCTGGCCAAGCAGTATCTGCGCTGCGCCCGGGCGGATGTGCTGGGCCCCATGCCCGGCGGGCGGCTCAATGTGGCGGGCATGATGGCCCACAAGCCCAATCCCTTCCAGTCCGCGGGCCCGTTCACCCCCAAGAACCAGCGCACATTTGACGATGAATCCCTCATGGCGGTGTATGCGCACCCGATTCTGGAGTTTGATCGGCTGGGCGCGGGCATTGACATTACGGACAAGTGCAAGGATGGAACCCTCATCTGGGACGTCCCTGCGGGTGCCTGGCGGGTGGTGGTGACCTATCTCTCCCGAAACGGCGGGGGCAACACCAATTATATCAATCTTCTGCACGCCGAAAGCGTGGACATCCTCATAGGCGAGACCTATGAAAAGCATTACGCACGCTACGCAAAATACTTCGGGAACACCATACTGGGCTTCTTCTCCGATGAGCCCGCCGTGGGCAACTGCCCCGGCTTCGCCTTTGACGAGCGGGTGGGCCACAAGCAGATGCCCCTTCCATGGGCACCGGAGATGCCGGGGCTTTTGGGGGACGATTTTCTCAAAACTGCCGCGCTTCTCTGGCATGACGGGGAGGGCATGGAGGCCGCCCGGCTCAACTACATGGACGCCTGCACAAAGCTGGTCTCCAAAAATTTCTCCGACCGGCTGGGCGCATGGTGCGAAAAGCGCGGCGTTCTCTACATCGGGCATGTGATCGAGGACAACAACCAGCACATGCGGCTGGGCTCCAGCTGCGGCCACTTCTTCCGCGCCATGAGCGGCATGCATATGGCGGGCATCGACGACATCGGCGGCCAGGTGGTTCCCGGCATGGAAAATGCCTATCGCTACGGCTTCCAGAAGGGCGACGGCGCGTTTTACCACTTCGCTTTGGGCAAGCTGGGCGCGTCCCTGGCCCAGGTTGACGAAAACAAAAAGGGCCGCGCCATGTGTGAGATATTTGGCGCCTACGGTTGGGACGAGGGCGTGCGGATGATGAAGTGGCTGGCCAACCACTTTCTGGTGCGCGGGGTGAACTACTATGTGCCCCACGCGTTCACCGGAAAGGCCTTCCCGGACCCCGATTGTCCGCCCCACTTCTATGCCCACGGCCACAACCCCCAGTACAGGCATTTTGGGCTGCTCATGCGCTATATGAACCGGATTGCGGACATTTTCGACGGCGGCGCCCCCGTCATCGACTGCACGGTTCTTTATAACGCCGAAAGCTACTGGATGGGCGAGGCCATGTACCCCCAAGAGCCTGCCCGCAAGCTGGCTGAGGCCCAGCGGGAGTTCCTATTCTGGCCCGTGGACGCGCTTAACCGGCTGCCCAAGCGGCCCCTTGTGGTGCCCGCCTGCGACCACCTGCCCCCGGCGGCCGTCTCTTGGATTGAGAAGAACAAGGACGACGTTCTCTTTGTCGACCGGCTGCCCGCAGAGATCGCATCCGGAAACGTGGTGAAGCTGGACGCGCTTGCGGGCGCAATTTCTGCGCATATCGGGCTGTCCCACCACCCCGTTGGGCTACGGGTGTATCACTACCGGGCCGATGAGGAGGCCTATATGTTCTTCAACGAGGACATGACGGAAGCTGTGGACGTCACCTGCGCGCTTCCCGCAGGGGCGTTTTACAACGCCGAGCTTGACCGGTATGAGGAGGCCGCCCCCGGGGTGCGCATCGCCCTTGCGCCCGGGGAGGCCCGGGTGTATGTGGTGGGGAGGCAGGGGGATGTAAAGCCCGTCTCCGGAAAGGCCGTGGCGCTTTCGCCCGCCCTTCTTGGCTATGCAACAGCCGAACAATACCCCGCCTTCGGCGCGCTTGAGGGCCCGGCGGAGAAGTTCTCCGGCACAATGGCTTACGCCTGCATCTACGCGGCGGACAGGCCCGGCCGGGCGGAGATCCGCATTGCCGAATTAACCGAGGCCGTGGAGGTTTTTGTGAACGGAAAATCCCAGGGCATGTCCATCGCGCCGCCCTATGGGGTGGAAATCCAGCTGGAAGCGGGGGAAAACGAGATCCGCATCGAGGTGACAAACACACTCGGCAACCAGCAAAACGCCTACGACGGCGGCTTCTTCTCCGGCCCGGCGTTCGCTCCGGCTCTGGGGATTTTGGGGCCCACGACCTTGGTTCTTGATCGGTGACCGTCGAACTCTTAGGCATGTCCCTCGCGTTTGAAACGCGCGAGGGGCTCTTTTCCCCTGCCCATGCCGACCGGGGGACCCTTGCCATGCTCGCCTTTGCGGACTTCCAGCCGGGGATGCGGGCGCTGGATCTGGGCTGCGGCTGGGGGCTGGTGGGCGTCGCCGCCGCGAAAATCTGCGGGGCGGAGAATGTATGGATGGCGGACATCGACCCCGCGGCGGT
>CAYVWK010000250.1:0-2828 GCA_964455235.1 uncultured Paludibacter sp. | reverse complement strand
ACGAATTAGCAGTGATGTTGTGCAGCGCGGGGTTCTACACCTCCCTTAGTCTGACTATCCTGCGAGGTATCATCGGTTTTTTCATCGCATTAATAGCATCCGCATTATTAGCAACTTTAGCATTTCACAAAGCATTTTGGAAATCATTCCTACAACCTATCATAGTGCTAAGTCGCTCCATACCAGTTATATCCCTCGTTTTAATTGCTTTATTATTGATGTCTCCACGAGGTTTACCCATCTTCATCGCCTTTTTCACCATGTTTCCCATTCTTTATCAGAATATATTGAATGGATTAGGGCATGTGGATAAGAAATTAGTTGAAATGGCTAAACTATTCAATAAGAGCAATTTACAACGTTTCAGATATATCTACTTCCCTGCTTCACGCGATTATCTTTTTGCAGGCATTGCAACCGCAATGGGCTTCGGATGGCGTTCGGTGATTATCGGCGAGGTGTTAGCAGTACCCATTCACGGCATCGGTAGCGGAATGAAAAAAGCGCAAGCCTTTATCGAAATGAAGGAGTTATTGGCATGGACGGTCGTAGCGATAGTGGTGAGCTTTGTTTTCGATTGGTTGGTGAAAATCATCTCTCAAAAAGGGAAAAATCGCAGGTATTTACAAACTCATCAGACAAAAAACATCAAACACAAAGAACAAATATATAATCCTGATAATAAAGAAATTACTATATCAAACTTAAATCTATCATTTAAAGAAAGAACGCTATTTTCTGACTTCAATATTCAATTTGATAAGAAAAAAATACACCTACTGAAAAGTGCATCAGGAACAGGTAAAACTACCCTCTTGAAACTTATATCAGGTATTATAAAGGCTGATGGAGGAAGTATCACAATGCAACCACAGAAGGCTGTTTTATCTTATGCTTTTCAAGATTTGAGGTTGACACCTTGGATGAATGTAGAGGAGAATATTGCTTTTTCATTAGCAGGATTTCCGCATATCAGTAAAAAAGAGAAGGAGAGATTGCAGGAACTGGTGCGCACTTTAGAGCTTGAAACGCATAGTAGCCAGTATCCGCATGAATTGAGCGGTGGTGAACAGCAGCGCGTCAATCTCATCAGAGCCTTGATGGTGCATGTGGATATACTGCTGTTGGACGAGGTGCTAACAGGCTTAGACCAAGAATTGAAAGTCAAAAGCATTCAGTTAATAGAAGAAGTAGTGCAAGAAAATCAAGCGGTGGTACTATGGGCAACGCACGAAAACATCGAACCGCAACTGAGTTTGCCGTATAAGTTGATAGACATCCCATAGTGAAGATTGTTGATAAGTTTTAAATGCCTATTTTTGTGCTCGAAAATCAGGCTAATTTTACAGCTAATTTAGAAGAATAATTTAAGAAGATAATGCATCATCAAGTCGAAACATACCTACAGGAAAAGCAGCTATTAGACCCCCTTGCAGGGGTTGTGATAGTCGGTTTTAGCGGCGGAAGCGATTCAGTTGCTCTATTGGATATCCTGCGGCGATTAGACTATGATTGCGTAGCTGCACATTGCAATTTCCATTTGCGAAGTGAAGAATCTATGAGAGATGAAGACTTTGTTCGCGCATTTTGTCAGCAACATCACATCAAGTTAGATGTTATTGATTTTCAGACAGTTAAATATGCAGAACTAAAGCAGATTTCCATTGAAATGGCAGCCAGAGAGTTGCGCTATAATTGGTTTGAGGAATTAAGACTGAAATACCAAGCCCAAGCCATTGCTACAGGTCATCATTTAGACGACAACATGGAGACTTTCCTGCTGAACTTCACGCGCGCAACGGGACTGAAAGGTCTCACGGGAATCCCTGAGCGCAATGGGTATATCGTGCGTCCCCTACTCCCTTTTTCGCAGCAGCAACTGCGTCATTATCTACAAAAAAGAAAATTGAATTTTGTGGTTGATTCCACCAATTTAGAGACTGAATATACCCGCAATAAAATCCGCCACACAGTCATTCCTGCTTTAGAAGAAATCAATCCTTCCATCAGAAAGAGCTTCAAAAACGTTTTAGAACACCTACAAGACGCATATAGTATTTATGATAGAGAAATCCACAGAATCAAGTCTTTAATCTGCAAACAAGCTAAAAACACGCTTAGTATTGATATTCAGCAGCTTCAAACATATCCTGAAAAACAAAGCATTTTATTTGAGATTATCAAGGATTATGGCTTTAATTCCTCACATAGCGAGCAGATTATCCACGCTTTGGAGGCAGAATCAGGGAAAATCTTTTATACTGATAAGTTTGTATTACTGAAAGATAGAGCTGAACTCCTCATCCGCCCTATCCTCTCATCAGAAAAAAACAAAGTAGAAACCAATCAACTAAAAATCAACATCTTTGATAGAGATGCTGACTTCAAATTTTCAACCTCCAATGATATTGTTCATGTAGATGCGGATAAAATTACCTTGCCCATAGAGATACGTGCCTGGCAGCCAGCGGATTACTTCTACCCACTTGGCATGAAAGGCAAAAAGAAGCTCAGCGACTTCTTCATCGACCTAAAAATCAACCTGTACGAAAAAGAAAATGCTTTAGTAGCCCTTTCCGAAGGTAAAATCGTGTGGGTTGTGGGCTACAGAATCGATGAGCGATTTAAGGTAAGTGCCGATACGAAAAGGGTTTTGGAGTTAAGGGTGTGAGGTGTACTACTTAAAAACAATATTATTATTTTGTTTTGGAAATCAGCAAATAACAAAAAAATATAAAGCACTCAGCCAAAATGAAAGAAGCTATAGGGATTATCGCAGATTCAACTCCCTAATGCAATTTTTTGATAGAAAAGTTTTAAAGGGGTTT
>CAYVWK010000249.1:0-2829 GCA_964455235.1 uncultured Paludibacter sp. | reverse complement strand
CTTGAGATGTATGGCAGATAAAGAAGTGAAAAATTTGAAGTTTATCAAAGAATAAAGGAAGGGGGGTCTAAATGATTAAACATCTGTTTTCGTTTCAATAGCCCGACCTAGATGCAGTGTGCGGATGTTTAGGAGATTTCTCCCTCGCCTTCGGCGATGTCGAAATGACGGGGGTATTAATTTAAAAAGTTAAGCGTGTTATCAGGCGGCAAAGCCGCCTGATAACACGCCGCTTTCCGCTACCTACGTGTCGTTGTCATCCCGAGCGAAGCGAGGGAACTCCTCTACAATCGCTCAATGTAAATTTTCAATTGCTTGACTTTACCAATATGATGAGCCTAACGGCACTGCGCCCTGAAAGGGCAGTATAAAAATCACAGTCAAAAACATAATCAAAAATGATTATGCTGCCCTTTCAGGGCGCTGCGGGTTCGCGAGTTCCGTGTTACGAGCTCTCGCAGATGTTCACAAATAACTTCGCTGATTTGCGCGAATTGAAACCTTATTTTTCACCTTATTTTCAAACTAAACAAGCTTAGTAGAAACATATAAGCCTCAGCTCTGAAACCTTATTAGCTTATTTTTTAATTAACCGCCGTAATACGATATTGAAAATTTCATTAAACTTTGTCGGCGGTGTATGTACAACAATACCCACCCTCGTCATTCCGACATCGCCGAAGGCGAAGGAGGAATCTCCCAAACATCCGCACGCTGCATCGTCATTTACAATTATCCCGTAGGGTTAAAATATGGGTAGAGAAAATAGATGATTATTGAAATATAATTACTCAAATCAGTCCCTTTAAAACTTCAATAGCATAAAGTGGAATATCTTTTACCCAATCACTTTCCTGATAATCAGACAAAGAAAATCTCAAGCTCATTGTAGGATTGAATTTTTTATGAAAATGAACTAAGGATTTCGCTTGTAAGTTGGTAGTGGCTTTGACTTCCACAGGATAGAAAGCATTTTTGTATTCGAAAATAAAATCGATTTCTCCGGTTGAGCGTTCATGAGACCAGTAAAAGGGTTTTATACCAACCGCTGAAACCAATTGTTGTAAAACATATTGCTCTGTTAGAGCACCCTTAAATTCGCTAAAGAAAGCATTGCCCTCTAATATGATTTTCTCATCTATTCCCGACAATGCTGCTAATAAGCCTATATCAAAAGCAAACAACTTAAAACTATTCAAATCTGCATATGCCCTTAGTGGAAATCCAGGTTTACTGATTCTCTCAACCCTATATGTTAGTCCGTATTGCTCCAACCAGTTTAATGCTTTCTCATATTCTCTTGCTCGTGCACCTTCTTTCACAATGCCATAGATGAATTTTTTGTTAGGTTTTGCTAATTGTGCCGGAAGGCTTTGCCATAACATCCTGATTTTTGGTACTATGTCAGATTCCGCATGTTTTGAGAAATCATTATCATAAGCTAAAAGAATATTTTCTTGAATATTCCTTACAAGTCCAAAATCTTTTTCATTAGCAAAGGCACTCACCGCTTCCGGCATTCCACCCACAAAATAGTACTGTTTCAAAAGATCGATAATTTTTGATTTGAAGATTTTTATCAAATCCCATTGATGGTTTTGTATAATATCTAATAATTGCGACTCATTCGATGCTTGTAAAAATTCAAAAAAAGTCATGGGATACATTTCTAAAAAATCGACCTTTCCTACTGGGAAAGAAACCCCTGTTAATGAAACTCCCAAAAGTGATCCGGCTGCTATGATGTGATACTCCGGCTTTTCTTCAAAAAAATATTTTAGAGCAGTCAAACCCTCTTCAGCTTCTTGAATCTCATCAAAAATAATCAATGTAGTATCGGGTTGAGGCTTAATTCCGGTTTGTATTTGAAGTGCCATGAAGATTCTGTTGGTGTCAAAATCTTGCGTGAATAAACCACGCAATTGCTTTTCACGTTCAAAATTCACATATATCATATCCTCGTACTCAGATTTTCCAAAAACCTTCATAATCCAAGTTTTTCCAACTTGCCTGGCTCCCTTTAAGATTAAAGGTTTACGTTTTTGATCCAGTTTCCAGGCTTTTAATTTTGATAGTATTGTTCTTTCCATGCCGCAAAAATAATCAAATTAATTTGGATAATCACATTATACGGACGATAAATGTTCATTTGGTCACGTTTTACGGACGAGTTTAAAGACTAAGCCTTAGTGAGCGGCTCTCTTAACAGTGCATTGTATAGGAGATTTCTCTCTCGCCTTCGGCGATATCGAAATGACGAGGGTGTCAATTTAAAAAGGTGAGCGTGTTATCAGGCGGCAAAATCGCCTGATAACACGCTACTTTTCTTTACTTGCATGTCGTCATCCCGAGCGAAGCGAGAGAATTCCTCTATAATTGCTCAATGTAACGGAAAAGCGAGGAAACCTCTTACTATTTGTAATGAAGTGCGTTTTGTCAGCAGCATTAAGACCTCTACATTTGAAGATATGTCAAAAATAAGTGCTACTCTACGGGCAGATGAACATGTGTTTGATTGCTTATTACAGGCTTACGCCTATGGTTAATCATATCTTGTCCTACGGACAATATCAATCACCTAAGCCACTTTTTTAACTCCTAAATCCCCAGAAGGGGACTTTTTCGTGCAACTATTTATATCTCTTGCACGCTCCAATTCCCGACCTATCCCCTAACCCCTTTCCAAAGGAAAGAGGGATGCAGTGTGCGGATGTTTGGGAGAAATCTCCCAAATCGTTGCAGAATGAATGGTAATTAATCAGTAGTAAATAATAAATTATTGCTGTCCGATAAAACTCAATAAATACAATTAAAGTGTTCTCGACCGTT
>CAYVWK010000248.1:0-2844 GCA_964455235.1 uncultured Paludibacter sp. | reverse complement strand
GCTGGCGTGATTCGACCCAGTACTCGCCGTTGTACCTGATGTAGTCGGTGCCGTCCGAGTACTTGAGCTCATCACCATATTCGCGCACCAGCACCCTGGCCTGTCCGATGTCGGAATAATCGTCGGGCTTCAGCGAATCCCTGAACTCGTCGTTGTATGCATCGGGTTCGACGTACCCCGGCTGCTGTCGCATACGCTGGGAAAACTTCACCGCACTGTTCCAGATGGTATCCAGCTCCCTTTCTTCCATAGGAGGGTCGCACTTGTCAGCTTCCTGCATGTAGATTTCATGCGCACGCTCACAGACGCCGTAACGCTTGAGCACCTTTGCTGCAAAGCGCGAGAGTGTGTTATTTCGCATGCCCGCAGGAATCGCACCCTTGTTTGCATCATTGGCCAAATCGTGGGTTTCCTGTATCGCCTCATCGATGTTCATCCAACCCTCATTCCAGATGATGCCGCCATTGCTTGAACCGAAGATGAACCTTGCCGCATCCAGGGCATTGGCATCAAAGAACGACATTCTTGCATGGATCGAGCGTTTCAGACTCGCATATGCTAGGGGATCGGTGATCTCGCGGATCGGGAAGTACACATGAAAGCGCGGCCTTGCCGATCTTCCTTCCTTGGGCAGGTTGTCGTTCCTGCTGGGTGCAAGGACGAAGGAAACATCCGAGAGATCCTCAGCGAGCCTGGCCGGGGTGATCCAATCGCTCGGTTTGTCACTGTGGTCATTGTCGCAGTCCAGCACTACTGTGTTGGAAGAAATGTACGTGTCGACACTGCGGTAACTGTCCCTATAGGCAGCGCATACATGATCGAACCTGATTGCCTTCTCGAACGCTTGGACCGAGGTTGCCTCGACACTGTTGCGGTAATGGCAGTTCTTCGCGTTGCCGGTGCAATCGGCGGTAAAGAGGCTGATTCTCATCGACCCACCTCCCGGCACTCTGCATCGAAGCGGCGCAGCCTGTAGCCCTTGTGCCGTGCGTGCCTGATCTCCATGGCCATGCCCCTTGATATGCCCTCGCCGGCGAAGACCCAGACCTGGGAGCACTTGCCCATCAGGACGTTGCCGAACTGCAGTGCAAGGGCGCGTTCCCTCGGATCGTCGTCACACATGAACTGCGGGTACAGGAGATGGACAGTCAGGGGGATGAACCCCATGTCCACCGCAAAGCGGCTGTAGGTGCGGGCCCTAGCGACGTTGGTCTCTATATCGCCTGCATATGGCGAGCAGATATATACGATCGGGCGGAACGCACGCAGTTCCCGCATCTCCTCATCTTCAATTGCCTTTAGCGCCTCATACGGCGTCGGGTCCGGATACCCTTCCTTGTTCAGTCTCTGGTGATTCATACAGCACCCTCCTCCAATCGGTTTGCAGGTCTTTGCCCCTACATTCCCTTCCGGACGCCACTTCCGATTTGACCGATATATTTTTCAAGAATTTTTCACAAAAAAACTTCACCTTTCTGTCGGTCAAATTCCGTCCTGTGTACGGAAGGTTGTGGGAGGCCGGAACGAGAGGGCCTTCCGGAGGAGGCGAACCGGATGGACGAGAGATCCACAGTCCGAAAGTCGCAACAGGCGATGGATGAGGAGCTCGCTGAGGTGCTCATGGCAATCAGCGTGGTATCCAGGAGATTGGCGAAGAAGCTGATGCTTGCTTCAGGCAACGCACGAACAACCCAGGGAGGTGAGGAATCACATGCAAGACAAAGAAGAGATGAGGGCCTTTATCACAGAGGCCATGACTATCCTGGATACCGCTACTAAGGCCCTTGGGGGCTTGCAGGCCCTGCTGGTGCCGGAGCAACCCCCCAAGGAGGAACCCAAGGCTCTGACACTGGTGGAGGTGCGTTCTGTCCTGGCCGACAAGTCTCGGGAAGGGTTCACCGACCAGATCCGCACCTTGCTGGAGAAGTACGGCGCCCCCAAGCTTTCCGAGATCGATCCCGGCAATTACCGCGACCTCGCAGAGGAGGCCCTCTGCCTGGGTGCGACCAGGCTGGACCTTGAGAAAGCAATGGTAGGGAAGATGAAGGAAGGCCTGGATGACAAATTCCATGCGGTGTTCGAACATCATGACGCCACCGGCCTCGAGGACCTCAGGGAGGAGTGCTACCCAAGCTTCCTTTGCGACATCAGGAGGCTCACCCGTGGCTAGCCACAGCAGGCTGACCAGCCCTTCGGCTGCTTCCAGGTGGATCAACTGCCCGCCCTCTGCACAGCTCAACGCCCTGTATGAGGATGTCGGCAGCACCTATGCCGCCGAAGGCACAGAGGCGCATGAGCTGTGCGAGCACATCCTGCGCAAGGCCATGGGGGTGGAGACAGCTGATCCCCGCCCTGGCTTGGAGTACTACAACGAGGAGATGGAGGACTATGCCCAAGGGTACGCCGCCTACGTCCTTGAGCTCCTGGCTGAGGAGAAGGGGCGGAGCAAGGATCCTATCCTGCTCATCGAGCAGCGGGTCGACTTCTCGCGCTGGGGAGGGGAGGGCAGCTTCGGCACTTCGGATGCGATCATCATCGCAGACGGGCGCATGACCGTCCTGGACTTCAAGTACGGCAACCGCCTGGTACAGGTGGAGGGCAACGCCCAGGTGCTGTGCTACGGGCTGGGGGCCCTGGCGATGTTCGACGGGATCTTTGATGTGCAGGAGATTACCCTCGGCATCTACCAGCCGCGTCGTGGAAACATTTCTTCGGTGACCATTCCGAAGTCGGAAGTATATGCGTGGGCGGAGGATGTGCTCAGGCCTGCTGCGGTCTTGG
Organism: uncultured Paludibacter sp.; assembly: GCA_964455235.1. Classification (GTDB taxonomy): domain Bacteria; phylum Bacteroidota; class Bacteroidia; order Bacteroidales; family Paludibacteraceae; genus Paludibacter. The sequence continues at coordinate 63 of CAYVWK010000248.1, read as the reverse complement.
CTAGGGCTGGGGAGGGTGAGTTCGCCTGCGGCGAATGGTGTACCTTCTGCAAGGTAGGGCCCA
>CAYVWK010000247.1:0-2853 GCA_964455235.1 uncultured Paludibacter sp. | reverse complement strand
TCATACTTCTTGGCCGCATCCAAGCCCGAGACGGAGAACGTCGCATCCGGATTGACGCGTCCCACATACTTGGTCGTCTCATTCTCGACGACCTTTACCCAAATGTCTTCAGGGAATAGCCCGGATGAGGCCGGTAGGGAGATGGTTCCCTTCACAGACGGGGTTGCTTCTATTACAGGAGGGATAATCTCATTATTGCATGAGAACAGACAGAATACACCTGATAGAACCAGTAGCGACAGACCAAGACTCTTAATCACCTTACGCATAAAACCACCATATTCCCCCAAGATCGATGGCAAGCTCCAATTCCGGATTCCCACACCTTCTACTGAAGATTCAATGAATACCCGAGGGAGATCACCAGACCTTTTCTATAGCAAAGCCCGGCTTCGCTATCCACTCCACCCGACGTCTGTGTAACGGTCAGAGTGCCGAAATCATTGATATACCTGATGTCTGCGACAGCATATCCGGGGCCAACCGGATACCCGACATTGATTCCACCAAGTACACCCAAGACTTTTCCATTAAGCTTCACCGATGCGGCTCCATTGCTTTGAGTTACAGTTACCTGGCTGATGGGAAGGGAAACATAAGCCCCACCATATATGTCCAGCGTCAAAGGACTCTGGATGGCATTCCAAGAGACAATGAGAGGGATATCGAGGGTGGAGTATGTAACCGATACGGTCTCCCCCATGCCGGATACCGTTATCCCGTTGCCGATCATGAAGTCCAGTTCCGCCTGCAGCCTCAGGGTTTCAAGAACCCTGTAGGAGAAGGAAAGAGCGGGAGCCACGGCATTCATCGATTCCTCTTTCCCCGTGAAACCTTCGCCCACCATGTCGACATGGGCTTTGTTGAAACCGAAGTTGTAGCCAAGCCTTACTGCCACCCCAACCTTCTGGTTGCCGATTGAAGAGCTCGAACCTTTGAGAATGTTCCTCAGCTCCGTATCCAAGACCAGATCATAGGTGGCATGCCGCCTTACCAGAGTGGTGGACAGGTCGACAAGTTGAAGATCAATATGATAGGAACCGGTCTCGTTCCTTCCGCTTCCGGCGATTATCATGTCCGCACCCAGCATGTGGCCGATGGAAACCGCCTGGTTGTCATCAACCAGACCGCTGGTCTGGAACTCCAGTTCCTTTATCATCGCATCCTGGTTGCTTCTGTTGAGGACTATGCAGTCCCTGTTGACCAAGGCCTTCTCGATATCGGAGATAAAACGTGCGGAAAAGGATTCCGAGTCGGAGTCAAAGCTTACGAAAGAGACCTTGGTATCCTTGCCAAGCACTGTGCTGAACATGTCGGCGATATCATTGATCGATTCCCCATAGGTAATCTGAGCGGCGAAGACCGTCGGCACCGTCAGGAGAAGAATCAATGTCAAAAGAAACGTTCTCTTCATAAGACCTCGATCAGTAGGTATATTTCTTCAAGAGTTGAACTGAAAACTCTTCTTCAAGAGTCCCGATCAAACGTTTGATGGCCCGGCTTTGCGCTGATTCATAAATCTGGTGGCCTTCCTTGTCGGAAGCGGAGAAGACCATCACAGTTTCATTGCCTTTCAGATCCATCACCGACACGTCGGCATTGTAATTGGCAAATATGAATGGATTGCCGATCCCATCAGTACGGGTCCAATTGATGGAGACTTTGGCTTTCGCGGTTGGAGCAAGCTCTCCGTTGGAAACTGCGAAACCAGCATCTGTGAAGATCTTATTCACGGCGGATTCCACCGCACCGGTTTCATCTCCGGCAACTTCAGTCTCAAGCACTATGGAGCGCAATGCCTGCCGGTAGATTTCCTTTGATTCAGACAGATTGATGAGTGCTCGGTTCTCTCCCGAGAGATAATTGTACATCACGATCCTGGTGTTGCACTCATCACAGAGGGTCACAAGCTCGGACGCTTTTCCAAGGGTGGAGAACGAACCGTCAAAGGAAATGCCATTTCTGATAGCCTCAATCTCGTCAAGGTCCGATTCTATCAATGACGCATAACTGTTCCGCGTCGCAGTCTTCTCCATCACTGCCAAGGATCTGTAGGACCCGTCCTCGGCCTGGAGTCGCTTGACTATCTCCACCCCATAAAGGTTGTCGACATTGACTGAGGCCTGGGTGGTGCTGAGCAGGTATTCGCTGTAATCGGTGGTTTCAAGGTCGGTCGTCTCAGCCACTGTCCTGATGATAGTTGAGTTTACAGCCAGGCCAAATACAGATGCCAGTTCCTTCCTGGCATCCAGATCGGCCTCGTCCTGCGAGTACCCTCTTCCGACGGCACAGACATAATCTGCTTCCGGATAGTGTGCATAAGGATTTTCAATCCAACCGCCGGTTGTCGAGCAAGCGGCAACCAGCAGTATGAGCGGTATGATGAATGATATCAGTATTTTCTTAATCATTTCTCAGGAAAATAGGCGTCCAGAGCCTTGTTGAGCTTCTCAAACACTTCCTTGGACTTGGCCTCATCGGAGAAAAGGGTCTTGTCCGCACAGACTGTGTCGATCGCGCTTTCAATCTGTGCCTTGATGTTGGCCACCGGAATCATGTGCAGCACCCATACTCCGCCTTCCAGGTCTTCCCAGAAGTCGATCTCGGTGATTCCGGAGAGAACAGCCTTCCCTGCTTCATTGGCACTGGAGACGAACTTGTCGATATAGGTTTCCTTGCCGTTGTCGTTGGTTTCCTCTATGTATCTGTCCCTCACGGCTTCTACCGAGTTGGACACCCACAGGGCAAGAGCCGCATCCGCATTGAGCTTGGCCTTCATCATGGAGGTTTCGAATGTCTTGCCAACACCATAGCCGGCGGCATAATGGTTGACCATGTTGGACTGGTCCTGAA
>CAYVWK010000246.1:0-2856 GCA_964455235.1 uncultured Paludibacter sp. | reverse complement strand
GCTCCCGTTACTGTAGATAGCTGAATATCATTGGAATCGTAGAACATAATCAGGTTATCCAAGCCTAAATGCCCTGCTATACGACCTGCTCCTTGCGAAATTTCTTCTTGAATACCACCATCAGAAATAAAGGCGTAAATGGTCTGATTCATCACTTCGCCAAAGCGTGCCTTCAAGAATTTTGCTGCAATGGCTGCTCCTACACCAAAAGTGTGACCTTGTCCCAGCGGACCAGAGGTGTTTTCCACACCGCGCTGCACATCAACCTCGGGGTGACCAGGAGTAGGGGAGTCCCACTGACGGAACTGCTGCAACTCTTCTAAGGTGTATTTGCCTGTACATGCCAATACAGAATAGAGCATAGGCGACATGTGTCCTGGATCTAAAAAGAAGCGGTCACGTCCTTTCCAAGTTGGATTTTTAGGGTCGTGTACCAGAAATTCAGCATAAAGTACATTGATAAAATCAGCACCGCCCATAGCACCGCCTGGATGACCAGATTTTGCTTTCTCTACCATAGCTGCAGACAACATTCTAATATTATCTGCTGCACGATTTAATTTTGAAATTGAATTCATCTTGTATATTTTTTAGTTTATATTTTTTAAAATTTATATCCGATTAAATAATTAAATCCCCATACGGAACCCTCTCCATTTATTCCATAACCTGGTATGTATAAGGGTTTTAATTTTCCTGCTTTATCTTTGCCAATGAGGTTTCTGATGCGTACATTCCAACCTATATACGCATTGGTAAATACCTCAACGCGCAAACCAGCAGCTATTTCATACCAAAGATTGGATTTGATTTGTTCGTAGTTTTTTAAGGTTCCATCGCCCCATAGACCTCCACCAACAGTCACATTATCAATGCTATATGCTTGATGGTTATAGCCTAGTCGTGCTCCTACTAAAAAATAATTGCGATACTTCGCATCTTCTTTGTTTTTAATGATGTTGAAGTCCATCCCAAATCTGTAAAACATCCCATTTCCCTTGAAATGTATATCGGATGCGGTGATTTGATTCGCTCCTCCATATCCTATTTCAAATACAGGAAAGTATTTTTTGAATAGTTCTGCCTGTACCGCTGCCTCAAAACTATATATTTCACCTTTATTCAAGAAAGTCGTCAACACTGGTGCAACATCTAAATCTATGCGTAAACTGTTGAAAAAAGAGGCTTTCTTCACCTTCTTTACTATTTCTATACTGTCGTTTTTAGCTTCACTTATCGTGTCATTTTTGACATTACCTTTCTCTGCCTCTTGTCCGCTAAGCATAGCCATCAGACCGAAAAGCAGACAAATACTAAAAGAAAATCTGTATATGTTCTGCTTCATTTGGGTCTATTTGATAGTACTTAATTTTCAAATCTTCTATAGCGTGTTTCGTGAAATAAACCGTATCTAATTCATGCGAAATCACCATGCCGCAAGCATAAGAAACAAAATATTCTTTGTTGGTATAGCGAAAATCTAAAGTGTCATGTATTTCATTGAATTGAACTACAAAAACGGTCTGCTCTGCTTGTGAATTAAGGGGTAGTTTGATAGAATTTACTCTCTTTTTATTATCATAAAGTATTGAATCTAAGCCGATTGCATGTACTGAAATGCTATCTATTTGAACTTTTTTGGCGGTCTCAGCCGAATAGAAGTTAAGCAGCGTACTTACTTGTTTATCGGTACGACAAGTATCATCTTCTGCACAAGAAAATACCAACATAAAAATACAAGTAAATAGTACCAACTTCTTCATAATCAACCGAAAAACTGATTTCTAACTTCTTCTTTTAATATCTCTAAGGCGACTTCCGTGGGATTGGTTTGTGCCTCGCTATATACTGTAATAATGCCTTCTGCCAACTTGATGGCTGGGTCGTCAGCTTGAAAATGAGAAGATGCTTTATGTATTAATTTGATAAGATTTTCCTGCGTACTGATTACCGCTGTCCATAATTCATCACTTACATAAATTTGCTGTGCATAATTATGCTCAAACTCATTTCTAATGGCTCTTATCAGTGCTGTTTGAAAGTCTAAACATGTCATATCATGCTTGATGATAGTTGGAATGATATTATTGGGTGCCGTTCTTTCCAATACCAAAGCGATGCGCTCGTAAGCTCGTAGGCGAACAGGTATCACGGAAGCATTGGCTTTGTTGGTACTGTCTTGCTTTTTTCTCCTTTCATCATTCGTTAACATCCTGTCAATAAGGAGATAAGCGGTTATCATAACCACAAAAGCAGGGATGATGTATTTTAAAATTTCCATAATAGGATGATTGATAATGCTTAAATTTCTTTTTCTATATGATAGGTATTACGCTCTGTTGAATTACGAGATACGATTTCTCCTAAAAACCCTGTCATAAATAACTGTGTTCCTAATATCATGGCTACCAAGGATATATAAAAATATGGACTATCAGTTACCAAAATTGCACGCATATTATTTAGGATAGCGTGGAGCTTAATTCCACCGACTATCAATATTGAAATAAACCCTATAATAAACATCAAACTACCGTATAAGCCGAAAAAGTGCATGGGTTTTTTGCCGAATTTATGCAGAAACCATACGGTCATCAGGTCTAAATAGCCATTTACAAATCGGCTTAGTCCAAATTTAGTGGTTCCAAATTCTCTTTTTCGGTGGGTGACTACCTTTTCACCAATTTTTGTAAAGCCTGCGTTTTTGGCTAAATAGGGGATATATCTGTGCATTTCACCATAGACTTCAATATTCTTAACTACCTCATTCTTATAGGCTTTCAATCCACAATTCATGTCGTGCAACTTCAAACCTGTTACCATACGAGCTGTTGCATTATAGATTTTTGAGGGGAT
>CAYVWK010000245.1:0-2859 GCA_964455235.1 uncultured Paludibacter sp. | reverse complement strand
TGATAGAGGCTTTGGCGTATATTCGAGGTAGAAGTCTGAGCGAAACATACTTCATTGTGGATGAGGCTCAAAACCTGACTCCTCACGAGATTAAGACCATCATCACCCGTGCTGGAGAAGGCACTAAAATCGTCTTTACAGGCGACATTCATCAAATTGATTCCCCTTATTTAGATATGTTTTCTAACGGTTTGGTTTATATGATAGATAGAATGCATGGACAAGATATTTTCGCCCACGTAAACTTGGTAAAAGGCGAAAGAAGCTATTTATCGGAATTAGCGAGTAATCTGCTTTAAATCAATTCATAAATTTTAATTTAATCATTTGATTAAATCTTGGAAAATAGTTATATCTTTGTCGCAAAATTAATCTGCAAATAGATGGAAATTGAAACTTTAGACACCTCCACAGAAGAGAAAATCAAAATTGCAGCACGCAAGGTCTTCTACAAAAAAGGCTATGCAGCCACCCGTACAAGAGATATAGCTGAAGAAGCAGATATCAATTTAGCCTTGCTCAACTACTATTTTCGAAGCAAGCAAAAATTGTTTGACATCATTATGTATGAAACCGTTTCTGAATTTGTGCATAGCATGGCTGCAACTATGAATGATGCAAATACTTCTTTTGAGGAGAAAGTGGAACGTATTGCTTCCAATTATATCGACTTCATCATCGAAAGACCTGATATTCCAATCTTTATGCTCCACGAAATTCGTGATAATATAGATGAAATTTCAGCCAAATTACCTATCCAAAACTTATTGATGGGATCTGTGTTTTTCAAACAGTTTCAAGAAGCTCTTTTGGAGGGTAGCCATGCCCAATCCGACCCTATGCACTTCCTTGTAAATCTATGGGGTTTAACCATTTTTCCATTCTTAGGAAAACCTCTTATCATGAAGATTAATGATATGTCAGATGCAGATTTTAAACAATTTATGCAAGAGCGTAAAGCGTTGATTCCTGTATGGGTAAAGGCTTTGATGATGGCTTGATATTTTTTTAATTATTAGTTAATCAAATGATTAAAATAGATGAATAAATAAATTAGTTTTATAAAAGTTGATGAGTAACAAATGATGACAAACGAGAAAATTCAATATAAAAACAAACAAGAAAATCAACCAATTCATATCGGACTTGATGTTGGTTCTACTACCTTGAAAGTGGTTGTTACAGATGGTTCTTCCAATATTATTTACAAAGAATATCGCCGACATCATGCGGATATAAGCGGAACATTGCAGCGGGTTTTTAATCGAATGCAGGATGAATTGGGCAATTTATCAGCTAAACTTACGATCACAGGTTCTGCTGGGATGGGACTTTCGGAACGTTATAATATTCCATTTTGTCAAGAGGTGGTGGCTTCTTGCGAGGTGATTTACAAGCATTTTCCGCAGATTACCAGTTTTGTTGATATTGGTGGTGAGGACTCGAAAATGATATTTTTTGAAGAAGGAAAAACACCTGATATTCGGATGAATGGGAGCTGTGCTGGGGGTACGGGTTCGTTTATCGACCAGATGTGTGCGCTACTGAATATTGAAATGAATGAGTTGAATGCCTTGGCTGAAAAGGCTGAAACCATCTACCCAATGGCTTCACGCTGTGGGGTTTTCTCTAAAACCGATGTGCAGAATTTATTAGCCCGAAATGTGAGTAAGGCGGATATCGCTGCTTCGGTTTTGCATGCGGTGAGTATGTAGGTGATTACTTCTCTTGTGCGTGGGCACGAACTGACTGCTACGGTGTTTCTGTGCGGCGGACCATTCACCTTTATTCCTGCACTGAGCAAGGCTTTTATGGAGGTTACAAAACTGAACAATGAGGATGTGATTATCCCTGAAAATTCAGAACTTATTCCTGCTTGGGGTGCTGCTATTATGGCAGAAAACAACCAAGTTAGCAAACTAATATCAGACTATATATCCCTATTTAATCAGAAAATAAATAGAAATTTCAGCTTCGATTCAACTTATTTAAAGCCTTTATTTAAAGATAAAGACGAATATGAAAAATGGAAGTTATCCAAAGAGAAATATAGTATTAAACGTGTTAATATCAATGAGTTGACTAATCCGAATTGCTTTATTGGTATTGATAGTGGCTCTACAACGACCAAAATTGTGGCGACAGATGAAGAGGGTAGGGTGTTTTTTGAGTATTATGCCAAGAATGAGGGTTTGTCGCTACATGCGGTTGCTAAAGGTTTGCAGGAGCTTTTGCATCAAGCGAAACAGGCAAATCTGAAGATGAAAGTCTTGGGAAGTTGTGTAACCGGTTATGGTGAAGACCTGATGAAGAAAGCTTTTCAGCTTGATTTTGGTATGGTGGAAACCATTGCGCACTATATGGGTGCTTATCATTTTGATGATGAAATTTCCTTCATTTTAGATATTGGTGGTCAGGATATGAAGGCTATTTTTATTGAAAATGGCGTCATCAAACGTTTGGAAATCAATGAGGCTTGCTCTTCTGGTTGTGGCTCTTTTATCGAGACTTTGTAAGTTCAATTAGTAAATGCAATTTTTTAAGTAAGAAAAGTATCATCATCGGGGGCTAGCCCCCGATGATGATTGGGAAAAATTTTCTACTTTTAAAGTTGTTATGAAAAAAGTACATTTAACCCGAGAGCAAAGGTATCAAATAGATGCGTTGCTACAAAGAAAAACAAAACAAAAAGATATTGCTCGTATCGTAGGAGTAAGTCCATCAACAATTAGTAGAGAGTTAAAGCGTAATTCTCATAAGCGAGGTTATTCTGCCAGAGTAGCTCAAGAGTACGCTAATGAACGTAAAGAAATAAAACGAAGACTTGATACAGATTTTTATTTTGCTGACCCTTACGCC
>CAYVWK010000244.1:0-2875 GCA_964455235.1 uncultured Paludibacter sp. | reverse complement strand
AGGCACAAAACAACCTCAAATTGGCATTGTTGGATTTGGCACAGATTATCGAAATCGAAGATTTTGAGCACTTGGATGTTAACATGCCGGTTGACATATTGATGGATGAACCTTTACTGGCTTCTGCTGATGAGATATATGATGCTGCGGTAATGCATCGCCCCGAAATCCTCAGTGCCGAATACAGATTGCAAGGCAATGAGAAAAATGTGGATATTGCCCGCTCGGCTTTCTTTCCTTCCTTGAGCTTTGGTGCTTCTTTAGGCACGGGATATTATGATTTGAAAGGAGCCAATAATGATGCTTTTTCACGACAGCTAAATGATAACTTGAGTACCAATTTTGGCTTCAACCTACAAATCCCCATCTTTAATAAATTGGAAGTCAAAAATCGCGTTAGCAGTTCTAAATTAGCCGTAGAAAATAGTAAGTTAGAAATAGAAAATGCCAAGTACGAATTGCGGAAAAAGATTCAGCAAGCTTATCAAAATGCATTGGCTGCACAAGCGCGTTATACCGCTGCACAACAGTCGGAAGAAGCTTCCAAAGAGGCTTTTCGTTATGCTGAACAAAAATATGAAGCAGGGAGAGCCTCTGTCTATGAATTATATCAGGCAAAATCCAATCAAACGCAAGTGCTTGCCGAATTATCTCAATCTAAATATGAATATGTATTGAGAATTAAAGTTTTAGAATATTATGAACGTAGATAAAATGAAATCTCAGATGCGCAAAGGTATTTTAGAGTATTGCATTTTGCTTATTCTAAAAAAGAAATCCTCTTATGCTTCTGATATCATCGAAGAATTGAAAAAGGCGGAAATGATAGTTGTGGAGGGGACTTTATATCCTTTATTGACACGACTTAAAAATGCTGATATATTAGATTATCAATGGGAAGAATCAACCATGGGTCCGCCCCGAAAGTATTACGATATCACAGATAAAGGCTTGAATTTTCTTGAAGAATTGGAAAATTCATGGAATGAACTCAATTTAGTAATCAATCAATTAAAACAATAATTAAATCCTATGAAACGAACATTTACAATCAACTTGAACAATACGGTTTTTCACATTGATGATGATGCTTATGAAGTATTGAAAAAGTATTTGCATGATGTAGAAGAACGACTTTCTCCTGAAGAGCGCAAAGAAGTAATGGTCGATATTGAAAGTCGCATAGCCGAACTGTTATCCGAAAAATTGCAAAGAGGCAAAACGGTTGTTACCTTAGAAGATGTTGAAGCCATCATTGATATCATGGGTAAACCTAATCAGTTTGAGGAAGATGATTTTGATGAACAGAAAAGCTCAGCTGAATCTTATAAGAAAAAGCATAAAAAACCAAGGCGTAAATTGTATCGTGATGGAGAAAATGCCGTTTTGGGTGGTGTTGCTGCCGGTTTGGCTGCATTTGTTGGCTGGGATGCCATAGCTATCAGAATTATTTTAGTGCTACTTCTTTTCTTAGGATGGGGCACATTGATCCCTATCTATTTGGTAGTTTGGCTGATAGTGCCTGAAGCTAAAACTATTTCTCAGAAATTAGAAATGCAAGGGGAAGATGTAACTATTGAACGCATTAAAGAAGAAGCCCAGAATATCAAAAATTATGTTGAAAGTGAAGCTTTTAAAACTTCTGCAACTTCCATTGGACAACGATTAGGCAGTATATTTTTAGTATTAATAAAAATATTCTTTGGTTTTATTGCCGTAGTGATGGGTTTTGTAGGTTTGATATTGTTAGGTACTTTAATGCTAAGCCTAACATTGATGATTTTCGATCCAACTATTTTGACAGACAACTTGCCCGGTTGGGAGTTGTTACAACCACATCGCACTGCGTGGATGATTGCAGCTTTGCTCTTAGTCATTGGTATTCCCATTTTTATGGTGATATACTGGGCAGTACGCATTATCAGAAATAAGAAAAATAAAACAGGAGCTTTGCCTTGGGTAATGCTTGTATTATGGTTCGTAGGTGTATTTATGGCAGTAGGATTGGGAGCTAAATCATTCTTCAGATGGAGTCAACATGACTTTCAGATACCCGGTGTTTTTTGGTCTGATGATGATTATTTTGTTGATGAAGTCAGAACAGTTGCAAGTTTTCAATCTGTAAAAAGTTCCGGAGCATTAAAAATTCTCCTGACACCCGACACGGCTCAATCAGTTGTTGTACATGGAAATCCCTCTGCGTTATCTTATCTTGTTTCTGAAGTTGATAAAGATGGAGTCTTGAATTTGTATATGGAAAAATTTGATTTGAATTTTGATCGTGATCATCCCATGCGGGTTTCTATCAATACGAATCAAATTAAAACTATTGATTTATCGGGTGCTTCTTCTCTGAAAACCACTAAAAAATTTCAGACTGAAACTATGAAGGTTTCGCTTTCAGGTGCCTCATGGGCAAACCTTAATTTAGCTGTTTCTCAACATTTAAAACTTGATTTGAACGGTGCGTCTAAGGCTGAAATCAAAGGACACAGCTATCAGTTGGAGGCTGATGTTTCGGCTGCATCTAAGTTGGATGCTGAGGAGTTTATGGTGAAAAATGCAGATATACGCGCTTCTGGAGCCAGTTCAGTCGAAGCAAATGTCAGCGACTCGTTGAAGCTTTACCTAAGTGGTGCCAGTAAATTCAAATCCGAACATACACCCTTGTATTTACAGAAGGATGTATCCGGAGGATCAACAGTGAAGATAAGGTAAAGATATTTTAAAAATTACTTAATCGAAATTTTATAAATACCACCAATATTCAATTCAGGAGCACGTTCAGCAGTTACAGCATTAGGATGATGAATTAACAAATACATATCACCATTGTTAGCAACAGTAAATACAGTGTATGCAGATGCTATAGCAC
>CAYVWK010000243.1:0-2882 GCA_964455235.1 uncultured Paludibacter sp. | reverse complement strand
TTATAAACTTTCCACTTTTTTCTTGCTCATCCAAATATTTATCGTATTTTTGTGCAAAGTATAAATAAGATTTATGATATGCACGAATTAATTAGAAGAGAGGCACAATCCTTTGTAAATCAGAACTTAGAGGTTTTTCCTGCAGTTGTGGTTTTAGGTCCAAGACAATGCGGAAAATCCACTTTAGTGAAAATGTTGTATCAAAACTCAGATACTTTCCTATATTTAGATCTTCAAAATTTAGATGATTTGAATAAATTGAAAGAGCCTAATCTTTTCTTTCAAGCTAACCAGCACCTCACGATTTGTTTGGATGAGATTCAGTTGGTGCCTGAACTTTTTTCAATTTTACGTAGTGAAATAGACCGTAATCGTCGTCCAGGCCGTTTTATTCTATTGGGCTCAGCATCACAGGATTTAATTCAAAAAACATCGGAATCCTTAGCTGGTAGAGTAGGGCTGATTGAGCTTACTCCCTTTACCATCAATGAACTTGAAAAAGATTCGGATTTTGAACTTACAAAGCTTTGGTTGCGTGGGGGTTATCCTGATAGTTATCTTGCAAATTCAGAACAAGGTAGTGAGTTATGGAGAGAGAATTTCCTCCGTACCTATGTAGAACGAGACATTCCTCAGCTTGGATTTCAAATACCTGCCTTACAACTTCGCCGACTTCTCACTATGTGCGCTCACGTGCAAGGTCAGTTGTTTAACTCTTCTAAATTAGCAGAATCTTTGGGTGTTACCTATCAAACTGTTCGTAGGTATATTGATTTGATGGAGCAGACTTTTATCATTCGCACCTTACTTCCATTTGAAAAAAATATCAAAAAACGTTTGGTCAAATCTCCTAAGATATATGTTCGAGATAGTGGATTATTGCATCGTTTATTACAAATTAGCGATTTCAACTCCCTTATGGGAAACCCAATTTTCGGCTCATCTTGGGAGGGTTTTGTGATAGAGAATATCATTTCGTCTTTGCATGATTGTAAATTTTCTTTCTACCGCAGTGCTGTCGGTGATGAGTTAGATTTACTCATCGAAAGAGGTGGTCGTACCGTAGCAGTTGAATGTAAAGCTTCATCAGCACCACAAGTTACCAAAGGATTTTGGAATGCAATAGAAACGGTACAACCCGATGAAACATATATCGTCGCACCGGTAACTTCTTCCTACTTGATTAAAGAAAATATCGAAGTATGTGGATTAAGTGAGTTTTTAGAGAAAGTAAAAACTGATGTTTATTGAATTGAGATGTATTCAACTGAGACTAACCATTAATAATTAGTCTTATCGGCACATTAGTCTCAATGGCACATTCTTTCTTCTCTACCCAATCCCCTTCTCATACACCTTCCCGTCTCCCTTCAACTCAAATCCCATTTTGAGGAGGTATTCGTGGTGAGCGGGGTGGTGGATTTCACTGGTTAGATTATCAATGTCTAAATCTTTGAAAATGTCCAAATTCTTTTTGTAGAGATAATCGCCTGGTTTTAAGTCGCGGTAAGGGGGCAGTACATAGTCTAAGACGATGTTCAAGCTTCTGTCTTTTTTGACACCACAAACTACTCCTGCAATTTGTGCATCCCGCATCAATAATAAAGTGATGTAATCTGCCTCCTTTTGCTTGGTTTTTTCTTGGAAACCTTGGAAAATAGTGCTGATGTCAGCTTGATTGAAATCGAGGAAATACTGTACTAATGCGTCTTCTACATTAGATTTGATAACTTGGAAAGTTTCTTTCTTAGAGTAGATTTTAAATAAATAGAAGATGTTGGTTACCACAATGAAAAGGTTTAGCAAAGCAACAGGCAATGCCCCAATGGCAAAACCATAAGCTGAAAATAAAGCTGCACCTATCATATTAATCCATCTTAACTTCAGGATAGAACTCATTGTTAGCGAAATAGCTACAATTACAGAGCTTATATACCCTATCCATTCCCAATAACTGATTCCTAATAACATAATATTAATTTTTAAACTTTATACTTTAAACTTTTGACTGAATCCTACTTCTTGTAATAGCTCAACGCCTCCGGTAGCACTTTATACATATTTTCTATCCGCTTCGAACTAGTGGGATGTGTGCTTAAAAACTCCAATTGCGTACCGCCAGATTCGCCTGCCGACATCCTTTCCCAAAATGAAATGGCCTCTTCTGGATTGTAGCCTGCCATCGCCATAAATATCAAACCTAATCTATCTGCCTCGTATTCGTGCTTTCTGGAGTAGGGAAGAATAACGCCCATTTGTGCTCCTAAACCAAATAACATTTGCATGCTATTACGTGTTAAATCAGATTTTTGTGATAAGAAAATATCTGTTACCATCGCTCCATACGATACTAGCATTTGCTGACTCATCCGTTCTTTGCTGTGGTTGGCAACAGCATGACCAATCTCATGTCCCATTACCACTGCAACGCCTGTTTCAGTCTCGGCTACAGGCATAATACCCTCGTAAAACACAACCTTCCCACCAGGCATGCAAAAGGCATTAACGGTAGGGTCTTTCACTAAATTAAACTCCCATGAGAAGTTGGCAATCTCAGATTCGTATCCACTTTGGCGCATAAATTCTTCCACTGCCTTTGCGATATTATTTCCCGTGCGCTTCACCATATCAGTTTGAGACTTATTGGTAGATAAGGGCACCGAATCAATAAATTGCTTGTAACTCTGAAAACTCATCTGTAGCATGTCAGAATCAGAGACTAAAAATAACTGTTTTCTACCTGTAATTAGCACTGTGGAACAGGATACCAATATTAGCAGAAGGACAAAATAGGTAGCTAGCTTTTTCATGTATTTTAAAATAAATTATCATTACTGTCCCATTAAACTCTAAAAGAGTTCTTTGAAATTATTGAAATTTAG
>CAYVWK010000242.1:0-2930 GCA_964455235.1 uncultured Paludibacter sp. | reverse complement strand
ATCCAATTTAGTGAAAGCAAACCACTTTTTCCCTAAATCTTTTAATGAGGCACCGAGATGATACAGCTCTTTTCTATCAATAATTAAAAATCTATCGTGACTTTTATCAAACTTTCTTACTTCAAAACCACCATATTGTTCATTCGCTTTTTTGATATCTAATTGTAATTGTTGAGTGATATTTTTACAATACAAATAGACCTGCACTCCTATGTTCTTTTTAGCTAACTGTGTGATGGTACTCTCATCTATATAATTATCAATTAATATGATATTATCATGTGCTAAACGAATTAACTTTGAGAAAAACTCATAGGCATCATACACTTGTCCATCGAAAAAAACTCCTTGTGTAGGCAATTGATTGCTTTTAACGTAAAAGTCAATTTTGTTAGATAAATCTTCAACTGTATTCTCAATACGATTCATACGTTGATTGAGTGCATAACCTTTAAGTAGATAGTCTTTAAGGACTTTATTAGCCCAAATTCTGAATTGCGTTCCTTGCTTAGATTTTACACGATAACCAACAGAAATTATTACATCAAGATTATAAAAATCAACATAAATAGTTTGTGTTTTCCCTTTGATAGCACCATGTTGAGTGGTTGTCGCAAAATTTGCGACAACCACTTTTTTGTCCAATTCACCTTCAGAAAAAACATTATTAATATGTTTTCCAATAGTTTTAACATCACGTCCAAATAATAAAGCTATTTGTTGGCGATTAAGCCACACCGTTTCTTCATCAATTCTAACTTCTATATGCTCGGATAAATCGTCAGGAGAGTACAGAATAATTTCATTTTTCATATTCAGTTGTTATTAATAGGTTTTTGTTAAAAAATAGGTTCGCAAATGTACGTATATTTTTCTTGTTTTCTTTTTCCTTGATAAAAAAGAAACAAAACTTTTCTTATTTAACTCTTCATTTTTTGCTTGACCAAAAAACAAAGCAAAATTAGCGCTCGATTGGCTAAATCGTCCAAACTCGCTTCGCTCAAACAAGGACGATTCTTAACGCCAATCTCACTTATTTTTTGGCTCACCAGTCAAGGTCAAACTGCGCAAAAAGCCACGTCAGTGGCGCAATTATGCATAACCGTATGCAAGCGAAGCGCAGCTTACGGATAATGATACTATGCAGGAAAAAAGCCCAGCAGGGGCGACATTATCACCAGTGTCCGAGCGGAGTCGAGGACAGCACATTGACAAGATAAAAGTTTGTAAAGTTTTAAAGATGAGGAGTTGAATCTGCGAAATAAAAACCTTCACCACATTTTTTTGCTCTTTCCAAAAAAAGTTTTACCTTTGCAGTCCGAAAATTTCGCCCAATCTCTGGCAGCTAAGTGAGAACTGCGTATATTGCGTAGAAATTTTGAATTTCAAATAATAGAAAAATGGATTTAATTAAAGTTGCTGAACAAGCTTTCCTTGTTGAAAACAATCATCCAGAATTTAAAGCTGGTGATACTGTGACTGTTGCGTATCGTATTAGAGAGGGTAACAAAGAGCGTATCCAAGAGTTCCGTGGTGATGTGATTAAAGTTTCTGGTCATACAGGCAGCAAACGTTTTACAGTTCGTAAAATGTCAGGTAATGTTGGTGTTGAAAGAATCTTCCCTTTAGATTCTCCCTTTATCGACAAAATTACCATCAACAAACATGGTAAAGTGCGCCGCGCTAGAATTTATTACCTACGCAAACTTACAGGTAAAAAAGCTAGAATTAGAGAAAGACGCGTGTAATTCAAGTGAGTTCCACAAAATCAACATAACAAAGGGCTGTCTCCAAATAAAGAGACAGCCCTTTGTTGTTAATGAACCATTCAGGAGGTACTCGTTGCTGGTTAAGCCGTGCTGAGCCTAAAAAATCACCTTCCTATTAAACATCCTCTCTGGTGTTTCTATTGATAATATATAGATACCCTGATGTTGTAGGGTAATCCTAGCAGATGTAGATGCAGTATGTGTTTGATGATAGACATCCTTTCCTGTTAAATCATATACTTTTATTGTACTGTTCAATGGAATATGGCTTATAATCAGCGAGTTGCCTTCTTGCCTATAGTTAGGCTCTGATGTTGATTTTTCGATTGAAGTTCCAGTTTGCTCAGAACAAGCTTTGATAACATATCCTCTTTGTACATCAAAATAACCACCATAACGCTTGGATGTACTAAATTCAAACTGATTGGCTGGCTGCAACGAACTGAATAAGAACATAACAGGGTCACCTCCTATATCATTTAAAAGCGCATTACCAACATTCAGAGCTTCTTCTGATGCATTTTTTCCTGCGCTATCATAGACGGTAGTATAACCCGTTTTACCCCAAATCTTATCCGAACTTCCTTGATAGGCATGGTATTCCAAATGCAATTCGAGATCAGGTACTAATCCACTTACTATGCGTTCCCCATCAATATTGAAATTAAACGTACCGCCTGTGTATGTTCTATTTTCGTAATCGCCATAGAGTTGCCAATCTTCCCCCTGAATATCATCACCTAAACTCATAGTAGAGAAGGAAATTGTTAAATCATCTGCTGTAAAGCCATTATCAAGAAGCGCCTGTTTTAAATTAGACCAGCCAGACAAATTACTTTCAAACGAATGCATAGCAGCATGGGCGTTCGGGTCTAAATCACCATAATCTCGAGAAGCTATATAATAATAGGCAACTGCAATAGAGGCTGGAGGCTGTGGGAGTAAATGACCTACATTGGGCAATTCAAAATCACCTTCATCAATCACATTCCAAGCAGCAACTCCCATTTGCTCCCTTTCTAATCCCTGGAAGGGAATATAAACAAAGCAAGTATCTTCACTAGCACTGAGAATGGTAATCAATTGAGTTGATGATGAACTGATGCTTCCATCTGAAATCGTTAGTTTAACTTGATATGTGCCAGGATACCAAAACTCATG
>CAYVWK010000241.1:0-2939 GCA_964455235.1 uncultured Paludibacter sp. | reverse complement strand
GAAAAGCAGCTGTTTCACTAGAAAATAACTACGGCAAACTAGATGGAGCTTTGAAGTTATACCATAATTTTGGTAATCATAATTTGTCGGATGGATTTATCTCTTTGGATAGAAATTCGGGTTTGATGTTGTATCAGAACTATAAAATGCACGAGAATACCTACATCACTTTAGGGTTTGATGCGAAGCAGTTTGGAGGTAGGGCAAACAGAGGGGAAGTTGCAAACACATATATTACTCTTAATGAAATTGCAGCTTATGCATTGGTTAGACAGAAATTGTTTGAAGTGATTGATTTTAATGCGGGTCTGCGCTACGAGCACCATTCTGTTTTTGGTAGCGAGTGGGTGCCGATGGCAGGTGCATCTGTAGAAGTTAGCGAGACATCCACCTTCAAAACCTCTGTATCAAAGGGATATAGGAGTCCGAGCATGATGGAGCTTTACCTCTATGCGCCAAACGACGCCTTGCAGCCTGAGCGTATGCTGAATGTGGAGGCAAGTTGGTTGAAATCATGGTTGAATCGGAAATTAGATACTGAATTGACTGTCTTTTTAGTGGATGGGAATAATATGATAGAGGTGGTTCCTGGTATGCCTGATAAGCGTTATAATGTAGGTAGTTTTGCCAATAAAGGGATAGAGTTCTCTGCACGTTATGCTATCTTGAAAGACTTGAATGTGCAAGCGAATTATACTTTTTTAGATATGCAGAAAAGACTGATTGCAGCTCCTAAACATCAGGCTAATATCAATCTGAATTATCAGTTGAAGAAGTTTAATTTCAATGTATCGGCGCAATATATCAATGGTTTATATACCTCTATTACGCCCGAAATCACACAAAATTATGCTTTGTTGAATGCAAGGGTTTCTTATAGAGTATTAAAGCAGTTGGAGTTATTTGCTTCAGGACATAATTTGCTTAATCAACAATATGAGGTGAATTATGGTTATCCTATGCCAGAAATTAATTTTCATGGTGGGTTTAATTTCACATTATAATCAATGATTAAATATTAGTTCTACATTTTACATTCTCCATTTTAAATTTACATTGTTGTGCAAAGAATTTTTTTAATAGGCTTTATGGGATCGGGCAAAACGGCTATGGGTAAGCTGTTAGCTAAGACTTCAAATCTACATTTTATCGATTTAGATGCTTATATTGAGAATAAATACAGGAAAACCATAGCGCAAATTTTCGAAGAAGAGGGTGAAGCTGCTTTCAGAGAAAAGGAAAGGGCTTGTTTGCACGAAGTAGCTGATTTTGAGGATGTTGTCATCTCTACTGGTGGCGGTGCACCTTGCTTTTTCGATAATATGGAGTTTATGAATAGTCGAGGCGAAACCATCTACCTCAAACTGCAACCCGAACATTTAGCACAAAGATTAAGTTCCCCAAAAGCCAATGTCCGCCCCCTTGTTAAAAACAAAACAGGTGACGAACTTTTGCAGTACATCACCCATCTTTTGTCAATCCGCGAACCCTTCTATCTGCAATCCCAACGCATTGTTGAGGGGAGTGATGCGGAGATAGTGGAATGGGTTTCTCGCAAAGGACGCTGAGGGTTTCACGCAAAGGATGCAGAGGGTTTTATCTAAGTATTTATCTTTTGTGGGGTTTATTTATTCTTTGCGAACTTTGCGTACCTAACTCTGCGTCCTTTGCGTAAAAAAAACTTTTGAAAGAAAATTGGAGTAATTTTCGGGATTGATTAGATCGAATGTGTGGTCAGGATAATTTGAAGTGAAGGTCTGACTTAATGCTGCTTTCTTAGATGGATTCCATTTAAACTCAAAGCAATTCAAGGTGCCATCCCTATCCTCTATGTAATCAATTTCCTGTTGCTGTGTAGTTCTCCAGAAGTAGCTTTTCGAATAACCCAAAGAGTATTGGATGCGTTTCATGCGTTCACTAATCAGATAATTCTCCCATAATGCACCTTTGTCATTACGCAAAGCAAGAGGTTTGAAATTAGAGATTAACGCATTCCTAACACCATTATCGTAGAAGTAGATTTTCGTACTCTTTTTTAATTCATTGCGAACGTTTTTACTATAGGATCTTAAATGGAAAATTACATAAGACTTCTCTAATAAATCAATATACCTTCTGATTGTAGAACTATCAACCCCAATCGTACGAGCTATTTCATGTATAGAAACTTCACTGCCAACTTGCAATGCTAATGCCTGGATTAAAGTTTCAATAATTTCTGGCTTTCTAATATCTTGAAAATCAAATATATCCTTATATAAATAACTCGATACTATATTGGTTAGAATTTCTCTTTCATTACCTTGATTATTTACTACATCAGGATATGAGCCATACAATAATCTATTCTCAAGTAATCTATTTTCATATAAAAACCCTTTATTATCAACTAATTCCTGAAAACATAAAGGGAACATTTTGTATTCAAATTTTCTTCCTGTTAAAGGCTCGTTGATAGAATTAGATAATTCTAAGGCAGAAGAACCAGTAACAATTATTTGTTTCCCTGGGATATTATCAATCATTAATTTCAGTGTTATCCCTATATCTTGGACCCTTTGTGCTTCATCAATAAAAATCAATTCAGCATCTCCAATTATAGTTTTTAAATAATCGGAAGTAGGCATAGTTAGCATGCTTCTAATATCGGGCTCATCGCAATTCAGAAACAGATGCTTTTTCTGTAACTTAGCTGCTAATTGCTTCAATAATGTTGTTTTACCAACCTGCCTCGGACCAACGATTACGATAATTTTATTTTTATTCAAACGTTGGATAAGTATATCTTCAATTTCCCTTACAATATGCATAACAATTAGATTAACGATAAATTACAAGACAAAAGTATAATATTTTCAGGATACAACCTAAATTTATTATAATATTTTGTGGTTATATCCTAAAAATATTATGTTTTAGAGGTTTAGAAGTTTCAAGAC
>CAYVWK010000240.1:0-2954 GCA_964455235.1 uncultured Paludibacter sp. | reverse complement strand
TAACATATTGTGCTTTATTACTATCCTATAAATAGCTAAGCATCCCTTCAGCCATATCCCTATTAACCTTATCACGTCCAAACTTATTAATAAAGTCAGTACGAACAAAAGACTGGTATTCATAGTTTTGTAATTGACTCACTAACTGATCAACATTGCAAGGCTCAAAAAGAATCGAGTTTTCTATATTATTCTTCACAAAGTCGCCAGCAAATCCACCCACACCTGCTATCACAGGTTGAGGAAACGATGCAAGCTCAAATAGCTTTGATGGCAGTACCTTCTTAAAAGCATCATAATCATTAAGGTGAGCAAACAAAAAATCAGCATTATGATACTCTTCTATCAGCTCATCTCGCTTCACAGGTAAGCGCATTTCCACATTCTTTGCACCCACACGCTCTATTTCCTCAATCAGCTTAGGCTTTGCACCGCCATCACCTATAATTATAAACTTATATCCATCACCAAGCTCTTTAGCTGCCTGCGGAACTATCTTATGCAATCCTTGTCCCTCGCCTATATTGCCAGCATAAACTATCGTTTTCACATCCCCGTTACTACTAGTCACAAACTCACGTTCCGAAGCCTCAATAAATATGTCATCAATACCATTAGGATAATAGCTATATTCTGCCTTTTTGTATTCACTAAAATATGGCTTAAATCCTGCCGATATCAAATTAATGTGCTTAGCATAATTAAATGTTTTTCTCTCAATCTGCTTAATAACTGGTAGAGCCATCTTTTTTACTGCCCCATTCTGCAACACATCTTCCATTGTATCATAAAATATATCTCTAATATCGAGATAAAGCGGAGCACCCATCTTTTTTGCAAGCCTATAGCCCAAAAAAGCAGTAAACAATCTTGATGATGAAGCCACCACCAAATCATATTTCTGCTTACCCATCATACGCATCACATCGCTATAATATTTTCTGAAAGATAGCACCTGATCTTTCATTCCGCTCTTATGTTTAGGTATTGCAATGCGTCTTATTGTATAATTATCCCTCTTCTCCATTTCAGGAGCTTCCGCAGAAAACGAACTATATCTATTGGGCAAAGTTGTAAACACATCAATCTCCGCCCTACCCTTAGCCTGTTTAGCTAACTCCTTCACCAATGGTGAGTTTCTAAAAGAACCCGCACATAAGTCAGGTTCAAAATAAAAAGTGAGGTACAAAATTTTTTTCATACGATTATATTTTTTTTCTCGAAAGTATCATATTGAGCTTGCCTTAAACATGCACTTTTGCAATACTGATTACCATGCTCTCTATATAACAATACTATTTCAGCACAATTTTTGTTCTCAATCTGTCCACAAAGGTAACCACAATTCTCTTACCCTCTCTGTATTTATTATATCCATCGGCCATCTCATAATTCTCTATTCCTATTGCCGATGCACCTATAAAGTCCACATCTACCACTCCATCAATCATTACAGAATGGTTCTCATCCATCATCACATCTCTTTCAGGATCAATATGCAGATAAAAAATCTTTTTCACATCATCATTTCCAGTAGCAACATCATCTATCACAATTTGGTCATCACTAAACACAAATCTTCTCCTATGGATAATGCCAAATCTCTTATATCCATCGTGTGATGCCGAAATATCATCCTCCATGTCATCATTAATGGTAGTAACAGCTCTTTGAGCCACCCTAAAGGCACTCCACACCACCGATTGATTACTGTCGCCTACCACCACTGTATTATGCGCAGATGTTGCCCTCTCTTCATATCTCTTCCTATCATTTTGATATGTAGAGGTACCTTTCTCTACAAACAAAGGTTTTCCATTATAATACATCACAAATGACAAAGCATCCGCATGCCCATGTCCTGCCTGATATGCTGCACCCACCTGTGCAAAATCCACTTTACATTCATATCCACCTTTGGCTACACTTCTATATCCACTAGTGCCAAGACTCAGTGCCGAGTTTTTTATTCCCAACTTATCAGCATACTTCATTAGCCAACTTGTACTAAAAGCAATACCTTCAGCACTATCATTAAAGTGAGGTATCGAACCATCAGCAAACGAAATATTATTCAGCCACGCCAGCATATCACCAGCTTTAGCCCTTAAAAAAGATTCAAAATCGCTATCCTTATATCTCCATTTGCTATACCAATCAATCAACTCAAGCAATCTAAACAACATAATCTGATGATACATAGCACTCAATTCAAAGTGTGCCCCATCATTCAGTATTTGCTCCTTTAGTTCTTTTTGCAATATACCTTGTCCTTGGCTAATCCACTTCTTGTTTCCAAAAAATGCACCACCCATAATCAAAGCAAAAGCATTCTCAAGCAAATGATTACCCAAAAGATGATACTCTAGCCGTTTCGATAAAAAAATCAACTCCGCATTTGCATTTCTCAAAATATCTTCATCGAGCAAATGACCCATCGAATGTAATCTCACCACATTCATCACCCTTAGTGATGCAGGATATGGTTCCAAAGCTAATCGGCCATCCTTTAACCATTTATATATCGATTTCAAATAATCCTTTTTTGTTTCTAATGGCATATCCTCCTGTAGCAACCAATTTGCATATTGCAAATTATAGTTCCACAGCTTACCATGCTCCATATATGCCCAATCTATATTATCATCAAATTGAACTTCCAGATTTAGAAACACAAACCGATCCTTACCTAGATATGATGGAAATACCGGAACATCACATTCAAATTCCAATTTTTCAATACGGCCCATACTGGCCGCCTTGTCATACGAAGCCAACGTCCCTGCCTTGATAAGCCTATATTTAAATTGATAAAACACCTGAGTAGGTCTCAGGTGTTTTACAGTATTATATATCAATTTAGATTTGCCTATCATATCACATCTTCACCAACACTTCTACAATCCTCTCCGCACACTTCCCGTCCCACATCGGAATCTCCTGTCCTTGTTTCC
>CAYVWK010000239.1:0-2972 GCA_964455235.1 uncultured Paludibacter sp. | reverse complement strand
TGCCGTTCTCTCGCAGCAGAAGCAGCGTCTCTGTGTAGCGTAAACTAAAAATCCCTAGAAAGATCACTTCATCTTCCTTGGTCTGATCACGGGAAATTCCCGGGATTGTTCAAAGGGACAGTTGAGAAGCTGCCCTTTGGAAAGTAACCTTTGATGTAGAAACAAATACATTAAAGGAGAAAGGAGAAGTGCTCAGCATGTCCCAAATCAATTGTATCAGAGATTTGAGGAAAGAGGGATACTCAGTGGCAAGGATTGCCAGGGAAGTATCGGTCGATGAGAAGACGGCGAGGAAGTACCTCTGCATGGAAGACTTCTCACCGAAGCCGCCTCAAAAGAAGGAGGGGTTGCCCAGCAAGCTGGACCCCTACAAGCCGCAGATAGACGGATGGCTTTCCAACGATGAAAAGGAGAATTCGAAACAGCGCCATACCGCCCAGCGCGTCTATGACAGGTTGGTGGAGCTGCATCCGGAATTCGGTTGCTCCTACCCAACGGTATCGCGGTATGTGAGGAAAACACGTGCACAACGCTCGAGTTACAGGGCCTGCCAGGAGCTGGTATGGCATCCGGGTGAGGCCCAGGGGGACTTCGGCGAGGCGGACTGCTATGAAAGAGGCGTCAAGCAGCGCAAGCATTATCTTGTCTGCGTGTTTCCGAATTCAAATGCGGATTTTCCCCAGATGTTCAACGGAGAGACCAGCGAATGCATCTGCCAGGGCTTTCAGGACGTCTTTGAGTTCATCGGCGGAGTCTTCCCCCTGGTTGTGATAGACAATGCCACCGGAGCAGGTCGTCGCATCGGGCAGGAGATACGGGAAGCGAAGCTCTTCGCCCAATTCAGGGCTCACTACGGCTTCTCCATACGATTCTGCAGTCCGGGTAGTGGATGGGAAAAGGGGTGCGTCGAGAATAAAATCGGCACGGTCCGCAGGAACCGGTTCGTTCCCCTGCCCGAGTTCGACGACCTGCAGCAATACAACAAGGGCTTGCTGGAGCAGGCGACGAGCTTTCAGGGAAATACCCATTACAAGAAGAACACAATCATAGGCGAGCTTTTCGAACAGGACCGCGAGGCACTGCTGCCGCTGCCCCGACACCGTTTTGATGTCTGTCGGTATGTGTACGCCAAGGCCGACGGGTACGGGAAGGTGGAGATTGACGGCAACCACCATTACTCCACCCGTCCCGAATACCGGGGAAGCGAAGTGCTGGTGGGCATCCGGGCCCACACCGTCGACATCTATGACGAGAAGCGCAAGATCCTGGTGAGCCACGTCCGCAAATTCGGCAAGGAGCGGTCCGACAGCGTCGACCCAAGAACCTCCATGGCCGTACTCATGAGAAATGTGGGAGCGTGGCCCAACAGCGGTGTGAGGGAGATGGTGTCCTCCCCCGTACGCGATTATCTCGATGCGCTGGACAGGGAATCGCTGAAGGATGCCCTGCGAACGATGAACCTGCTGAGCGAGCGCTACAGCTTCGAAAGAGCACTTGATGCGTTCGACCTGGTGCTGAGGAACCCCGGCAACGCCCCGTTCAGCGATGCAATGGTGTTTGCGGCGAGGATGGCGGAGTTCGGGGACCAAACCGACCTGGACGCCGGTCCCGACCTTTCGTTGTACGACCAGCTTCTGGAACAACGGAGGGTGCAGCCATGATGATGACTTCAACCATCCGCATCCAACGTAGGGAAGAGATATCGGACATGTGCCGGAAACTGTTCCTTTCCCAACAACTGGTAGCGTTGTGCCAGCAGGCAACGCCGAGGCAGGAAGAGTTCCTGCATGACGTGCTGTCAATGGAGGTGGAGAGCCGGGAACGCTCAAAACGCTCCAGGCTGCTCAACCGGGCCCGGTTTCCCATGCCCAAGAGCATGGAAGGCTACGACTATTCTCATGTGCGCCTGCCGCCTTCCATTACCAGGGTGGAACTGGAAGGCTGCGAATTCATTGGCAGGAAGACCAACCTGGTCTGCTATGGACCGGTGGGAACCGGGAAAACGCATATGGCCATAGCACTGGGGATGAAGGCCTGCGAGATGGGCCTTGCAGCCCGGTTCTATACGGTGACCGAGCTGGTGCTGAAACTGGCCGAGGCACGGAAGAACGGAGTCTTGGAACGCCTGGTGTCGGACATACGCAGACTGGATCTGCTCATTCTTGATGAGTGGGGGTACGTACCGGTGGACAAGGAGGGGTCCCAGCTCCTGTTCCGCATCATCAGCGACAGCTACGAGAGCAAAAGCCTCATCCTTACGACGAACCTCGAGTTTTCCAAGTGGGGTGGCATCTTCACCGACCAGCAGATGGCTGCTGCAATGATCGACAGGCTCATCCACCATGGTCACCTGCTTGTATTCGAGGGGCCGAGCTACCGGATGGAGCATGCATTGATGCGCAAGACCGCATCCGAGCGGTCGAAAGGAGGTGACGAACATGGTCGTTGACAAACAATACTTGCGTGAACTGCGCTCATGCTACCGATACGACGGTACAAAATTCACCGAGGAGCTCGAGCAGATCCTATTGGACCGGTTGGGGATAGAACCCAGCCCGCATGAATACTCGGAACAGGACCTGCATGAACAGGCCAGAAAGATAGTGATGCAGTACCAAAGCCCTGAAGGAAGGCTTCGACTGTTGTACGGCTTGGACAAGATCGAGAACGAGATGGCTTACCTGGGCAACAAGCTTGCCTACCTGAAAGGTAAAATTGCACATCAGCTGCATGGGGAAACGGATCCAAACGTGATCTTTGTGATTGAGGATGAATATGAGGATGTCCCTGATTACAAGCCATAGTTTCTGGATATCTGCATAGATTCCTGTGCAGATGATAAAACCCGGGAATTTCCCGTGATTAGACACGGGATTCCCTGGTGATTAGACCAAGGATTTTTGCTTGACAAAACACAGCGGATAAACGAAGCCTCCGAGGTTGGCCCCGACACCCCCGGACACAAGCGAAGG
>CAYVWK010000238.1:1397-2975 GCA_964455235.1 uncultured Paludibacter sp. | reverse complement strand
TGTTGAATGTTAAATGGTAAACGTGGAATGCGTAGTACTGAGCGAAGTCGAAGTATTGAGATGCTGCAACCAGTAACCAGCAACCAGCATCCAGAACTCCTCACTTTATAAACCTGATAAACTTTCCAACTTGATAAACTATAATTTTAAATTATGGAATAAAAACATTATTTTTGTACTCCATAATTATTTCAAACATGAAGTTTATAGATAGAATAACAGAACAGCAGCGATTAATGTCGGTATTGAAGTCAGACTCTGCAAATTTTGTTGTAGTGTATGGTCGTCGTCGTTTAGGGAAATCTACTTTGTTAAAAAAGATATTATCCTCGAATGATGTTTACTTCATGGCCGATCAAACAGAGCGTCCACATCAGATTAGTCTGTTAGCAAAAGGATTGGGATTACGTTTTGATGGTTTCGATCATGTTGAGTATCCCAATTGGGAATCCTTATTTGAAGCGCTCAATCATCGTGTAAACAAAGGTTTTACGCTTTGCATAGATGAATTTCCCTATTTAGCTAAGAGTGCTCCCGAATTACCATCTGTACTTCAAAAAATATTAGACTCTAAAAAACTTCAGTATAATCTTATCATTTGCGGCTCATCTCAACAGCTTATGCACGGTTTGGTTCTTGATAGCTCTTCTCCACTTTATGGAAGAGCTAACCAAATACTGCGACTTCAACCTATTGATATTAAGAATTTTAGAGAATTATTAGATATTAGCTCCAAGGATCTTATTGAAGAATATGCTGTCTGGGGAGGAGTGCCACGTTATTGGGAAATACGATTGCAAAATCAGTCTTTATTTGAGGCAATTCAATTTAATTTGATAAATACTCAAGGACTGCTATATGAAGAACCGTATCGACTTTTTATGGATGACATGCGTGATATAGTGCAAGTTTCTACCTTGCTCTCCATAATAGGCAATGGCGCTCACAGATTATCAGAAATTGCAACTCGCGTAAATAAGCCTGCAACTAATCTTTCTGGTCCGTTAGATAAACTAATAACATTAGGTTATATTGAACGAGAGATACCTTTTGGAGACCATCCTCGAAATAGCAAAAAAGGACTTTACAAAATTGCAGATCCCTTCATGGACTTCTATTTCCGATTTATCGTTCCCAATCGCTCACTGATTGAATTAGGAAGAACAGAAATAGTAATGGAAGATGTGCAGCAAGCCTTTAATCAATATGTGTCAAAACATTGGGAAAGTCTATGTCGAAAAGCAGTTAGCGGACAACTGATTAATGGTAAGCGCTACGGCATAGCATCGCGATGGTGGGGAAACATTTCACGTGATGAGCAAATTGAAATTGATGTGATAGCCGAATCTACTGACGGTAAAAGTCTTTTAGTTGGTGAATGCAAATGGACTGATAATGAATCTGTTGAAGCTATGTTTAAGAAATTACTTAAAAACGCTAATAAACTACCATTTGTCAAAAATAAAGAAATCATTCCTGTTCTATTTTTGAAAAGCAATCATGCAAAAGGTGATAATATATTTTTCCCAGAACAAGTAATTGAAATGAAGTGAGCCCTTCGGCTTCGCTCAGTAACCA
>CAYVWK010000238.1:0-1297 GCA_964455235.1 uncultured Paludibacter sp. | reverse complement strand
AACCAGCAACTCCCCACTTTATAAACTTTATAACCTTTCCAACTTGACAAACTAAAACCTGCACAACGCATTGAGCAGTTTTCGAGTTTTTTGTTAACTTTGCAGTGCAATCTAAAAATAAAGTATGATAACATTATTTCAAAAACAACAATTACTACTTGATAGGACAAGCTTAGTATTTAAGCGTTATCTATACGATCAATTACCGTGGGGCAGTCGTATGTTGGGTCTTGTAGGTCCAAGAGGCGTAGGGAAAACCACCATGATATTACAATATATAAAGGAAAGCAAATCACAAGATATCCTTTATGTTTCTGCTGATGATTTATATTTTTCAAATCGCACATTGATAGATTTAGCAGATGAATTTTACAAAAACGGAGGTAAACAGTTTTTTATTGATGAAATCCATAAATACAAAAATTGGTCAATTGAATTGAAAAATATTTATGATTTTTACCCCGATTTAAATGTTTGCTTCACGGGTTCATCGATTCTTGATATTCGCAAGGGGATGGCTGATTTAAGTCGTCGCGCATTGATGTTTTCAATGCAAGGTTTGTCGTTTAGAGAATACTTAAACTTTGAACATGGTATCGAAGTCCCAGTACATACCTTCACTGAAATTATTAACAATGACATATCTTTGCTTAAAGTAATAGAACATCCTTTGCCTCTTTTTCGTCAGTATTTACAGAAAGGATATTATCCGATGGTAAAAGACGATAATTTGGATATTCGTTTAGGGCAAATTTTAAACTTGACGCTTGAAGTTGATATACCTCAGTTCGCAAACTTATCAGTAACAACAGCACGTAAATTAAAGAAGCTATTGCTTGTTGTATCTGAAAGTGTACCATTTAAGCCCAATTTTGTTTCACTTGCAGCTAAGTTGGAAGTCAGCAGAAATTCTTTAGAGGAATACCTTACATTCATGGAAGATGCAGGACTTATCATTCGCCTTCGTGATGCCGCTACAGGCATAATTGGTTTAGGAAAAGTTGAAAAAGTATATTTAGATAATCCCAATTTAATATCTTATTTAGCAACAAGAGAACCTGAAATAGGTAATATTAGGGAGACATTTTTCTTAAACCAAACACGGGTTAATAATGCAGTTACTTCTTCATCTGTAGCCGATTTTAAAATAGGTAAATTCACTTTTGAAGTTGGTGGTAAAAACAAATCGCAAGAACAAATTCAAAAAACTTCAAACGCCTTTATAATAAAGGATAACATCGAATATGGATACAAAAATGTATTACCATTATGGGCGTTCGGATTGAATTATTAACCA
>CAYVWK010000237.1:0-2976 GCA_964455235.1 uncultured Paludibacter sp. | reverse complement strand
TACTTAGTGGCAATAAATGAGACACAAATACCCGCCCTGCCAAACTTTGCGATATTTTTTCGGATAGCAAAAAATTCTGCGAACCAGTCAATATAAATTCACCAGGTTTATTACGCTCATCGCTTATAGTTTGAATATAAGAAAACAGATTTGGTATACGCTGAACTTCATCAATGATAATACCCTTATCAAATTGCGACAAAAACAAACGCGGGTCATGAATGGCTGCTTCATATACATCTGGATTCTCAAGATTGACATATTGATATTCAGGGAAACACATCTTTGCTAAGGTTGTTTTCCCTGATTGACGCGGACCCGTTATAGAAATAATGGGCATTTTCGCTGCCATCTTTTGTAGTGTAGTGCCAATTTCACGTTGTATCATGCGCAAAGATAATAATAAATTTTTAATTTCTTTGCAGAAATGGAATTGGATTCCATAAATACAAAGAGATTGATGGTTAATTGATGTTTATTACTGGTTAAGTTTTCTGGTTACTCGTTAACTAAACAACTCTATATATTCATGAAAAGCATAAAGCTTATCTCTTTGACCACCTGTAATTTCTTTAATTAATCCCAGTTCTTCTAAATCATTGATAAGTTTATAAGCGGAAACATTTGATTTATTAATTATATCTTCAACTTGATTTACTTGAATGATAGGGTTTTTAAATAACTCATTAAAAACTAGGCGAGCATCAGCAGCTCTACTTCCCAGAGGTTTAAGTCTTTCATCTAGGGTTTGTTGAATGTTCAGAATTGCATTAAAAGTCTGCGTTCCTTTTTTTGAGGTTTCGATAATGCCTGTTAGAAAGAACTTAAACCATTGATTGATATCATTGTGTGTGCGTACTCGCATCAAATTATCATAATATAGACTTCTATGTTTTTCAAAAAAGTCAGACAAGTATAATATTGGACGTTTTAAAACACCTTGTGATACAAGATAAAGAGTTATCATTAGTCGTCCGATCCGTCCATTTCCATCAAGAAAAGGGTGAATCGTCTCAAACTGATAATGTATAAGTGCTGTTTTAAGCAAAACAGGTAAAGGGTTTAGCTCATCATTGGCAAATATCTCCAAATCAGACATGAGTTCATCAATGTCTTGCTGAGCAGGAGGAATAAAAATAGCGTCGTTTAAAGTAGCGCCACCTATCCAATTTTGACTTCTTCTATACTCACCAGGAAGTTTACGCTCCCCTCTTACTCCAGAAAGTAAGATCCGATGTGTATTGCAAAACAATCTTCCTGAAAATGGTAGTTTTTGTAATTCTGAAACAGCTACATTCATAGCAAGAATATAATTCTGTAATTCTTCCCAATCATCCCTTCTTTCTTTTTTTATATTTTCTTTTGCTAAGAAAGCATCTTCTACTTGTGTTTGAGTTCCTTCTATTCTTGAAGATTGGATAGCTTCTTTTGCAATATGCATAGCAATGTATAAGTCAATATTGACGTATTCAGAATACATATCTAATCGACCTAAATGTCTATCAGCTTGACTTAATAAATTAATAACCTGCATATCACTAATTTCCCAATCTCTATTAATTTTAGATGGAAGAAAAGATTGATGGTAAGTTTGATTAATATATTTACCTGATCGAAATACTTTATTCATAATAATTGCTTTTGTTACAGCAAAATTACATCAAAACTTTAATATCAACAAGCGCTATTTAAGAAAACACCCCTAAAGCTTAAATAATAAGGTTTTTATTTAAGGAAGATGAGGGGATCTGATAAATATACCCCTTGCCTACTTCCGCGCTAATGAAGGCAAGCTCTATCGAAAAGGGGATTCCTCACTTCGCTTACGCTTCGTTCGGAATGATTGCGCTTGACGGAATATTCACCACCCTATCCGCTAACCATATCGAGTTGGTAAGTTCATCGGTTTGGCAGTGAGCAAACATAGGCAAGCGATTCATCAGTTCCCAAATGGGGCGGGTCATAACGCCTGCCTGATTGGTTGCTTCTAATATCTGATTACGCTGTTGGATATCTTTGGTGATGATGGCATTCAGCCAGTAATTGGATTGGCAGTTTGCTGGTTCGGTGATGAATTGCAGGTTGGAATCCTTGAAAAACGCTATATACCGTTCAGTTAGAAGACGTTTGCGTCTAAGGATTTCGGGCAGACTCTCCATTTGAGCGCATCCCAAAGCAGCACTGAGGTTTGTCAGGCGATAATTATAGCCTATATAATCATGTTTGAACTCCCAAGCATGCGGGATTTTAGCTTGCGTGGTGATGTGTTTGGCTAATTTCGCCAACTCTTCATCATCCGTTAAAATCATTCCGCCACCACCCGTTGTAATCACTTTATTTCCATTGAAACTCAGGATTCCTATTTTACCAAAAGTGCCTGTATGTTTACCCTTATAATAGCTCCCAATACTTTCAGCCGCATCTTCAACCATAGGGATATTCCATGCATCCAAGACCTCGACTAATTCGTCCAAATGCACAGGATGTCCGAAAGTATGCATAGGTACGCAAGCAGCAATACGGCGATTAGTAGTTTTGTTGACAGGCTGATTGTTGCGCATTTCAGCATTTGCTTCCAACCAATTTTGAACCGCAAGGGGCGACAAACCCAGCGTATCTTTATCCACATCCAAAAAGACAGGCTGTGCACCCGTGTAGCTAATCGCATTAGCAGTAGCGATGAAGGTCAACGCTTGCGTAATCACCTCCTCATCCCGTTGAACGCCCACCAATTGCAGGGCGATATGCAGCGCGGAAGTGCCATTCACCGCCGCAACGGCATATTTCGCACCCGTATATTCCGCACACATTTGCTCAAAGCGCGTAACAAATTCCCCCACACTCGACACAAAATTCGTATCGATACATTCATTCAAATACTTCTTCTCATTCCCAAAAAATCGTGGGTCGTGAAGCGGAATAAAAGCCGTGGGCTCCTTGAAAGTGGAGCGGATGAAGGAGATTAGGGTGTTCATT
>CAYVWK010000236.1:0-3002 GCA_964455235.1 uncultured Paludibacter sp. | reverse complement strand
TAGAGGCTTCTGAAAAAGGCTTGGAGCGTTTGATGGAGGGTTATGCGAGATTGCAAAAACTAACTCCAGCAGCTACTTCAACCGTTGATATACAAGGTATTACTGAGAAGTGCGAGGCAGCAATGTTGGATGATTTGAATACGCCTATCGTGATTTCTCACTTGTTTGATACCTTGAGAATCATCAACTTAGTGCATGATGGCAAGGCAACTATCAATCAGGAGGATCTGAGCTCTTTGCAAGCGACTTTCAAACTTTATATGGAAGATATTATGGGTTTGGAGTCGAAAATGGCTGGTGCTGAGGGCGTTGAAGCTTATGAAAAAGCTGTAGATTTGCTTTTGAACATCCGCTTAGAAGCTAAACAAAATAAAGACTGGGCAACCAGTGATAAAATTAGGAACGAACTCACCGCTTTGGGTTTTGAAATCAAGGATACTAAAGACGGATTTGAGTGGAAATTATAAGATTATGGAAACAAAAAGACAAGAAAAAATAGCCCGCATGCTCCAAAAGGATTTAGGAGAGATTTTTATGCTGTATGCGAAGAAAATCCAGGGCACCCTTATCAGTGTTACGAATGTGAAAATCAGTCCAGATTTAAGCATTTGCCATGTGCATTTGAGTGTTTTTCCAAGTGAAAAATCAGCAGAAATCATTGCACAAGTGCGAGCAGACCAAAAATCTATTCGTTATGATTTAGGCAGAAGAATCAAGGATATGCGCATCATTCCTGAGTTGAATTTTCACCTAGATGATACGCTTGATTATTTGGATAATATAGATAAACTGCTGCAAAGCGACCCTCCATCACCCTTATCCGAAGAAGAAGCTTGAAGAAATCAGCTCAAATAGCACAGAAAAAGAGTCGCCTAAAATTCGCTTTTACCATTGCGCGGCGTTACCTCTTCTCGAAGAAGTCGCATAATGCCATCAATATTATTTCGGGTATTTCGTCTATGGGCGTTGCGGTGGGTACGATGGCTTTAGTCATTGTGCTGTCTGTGTTTAATGGCTTTGAGTTACTATTTGCTGATTTATTCTCAGCCTTCGACCCTGATTTGAAAATTAGTCTGAAAGTAGGTAGGCAATTTTCTATTGATACGCCTGATTTTGAGGGACTTAAAACTTATTCAGCTGTTGAAGTTTTTACTGAAGTGGTAGAAGAAAATGCTTTACTGAAATACAAGGAGAAGCAGTTGCCAGCGATGGTCAAAGGTGTTTCTGAAGCTGAATTTCAGCAGATGTCAGATATTGAAAATCTGCTTTTGGATGGTGATTTTGTGTTGTATGATGGTGCTTTTGAGCGTTCGGTGGCGGGGGCAGGGATTGCTGCAACTTTTGGTATGACAGCCTATTCCATCGATCCACTGTATATTTATGCACCTAAACGCACTTCACGAGTGAATTTATTGCGTCCCGAGCAGAGTTTCAACCAGTCGGCGACCTTTATTTCGTCGGTTTTTTCCGTTCAGCAGGCAGAATATGATAATGAATATGTGTTGGTTTCTTTGGATTTAGCGCGTGAACTATTTGAATATGAGGAAGATGAAGTTACTGCGGTGGAGTTGAAGCTGTCGAAATCAGCTGAACCGAAAAAAGCTCAGCGAGCCATACAAAAGTTGGTGGGTGATGACTTTGCGGTGAAGAATCGCTACGAGCAGCAAGAGAGCTATTTCAACATCATGAAAATAGAAAAATGGATAACTTTCCTCATTCTCGCCTTTATCTTGCTGATTGCCAGCTTCAATATCATCGGTTCACTTTCTATGTTGATTATAGATAAGAAGGATGATATTCAAACTTTGAGGAATTTAGGTGCAGACAATCAGCTGATTAGGAAGATATTTTTGCTTGAAGGCTGGATGATATCAGCTGTGGGGGCACTGATAGGAATTGTGCTGGGACTAACACTCTCATTATTACAGGAAAAGGTTGGAATTATTAAGCTTGGTACGGGCTTCATCATTGAAAATTATCCATCTGTAACACAATTTTCTGACGTAATTTTAGTTTTTATTACTGTATTGATTATAGGGTTTTTTGCCGCTTGGTATCCTGTTCGATATATAAAACCAGATAAAAATGAATAAATATATTTTCAAAATATTGCTGATAATCAGCCTTGTAACTTGGCAATCTTGCGAAAGGAAAGAGCCTTTTGTGTATCAATATCCAACAAATCCAGCTTATACCTGGGGGTATGCTGAGTTTTGGGGAGCTTTTTATCAGCATTATGATGTTGAGCATCACGTACTTTCGCTCTCTTTGTTTACAGATTCTTTATTTATTGATGAAGAAAATGCATTGGATGGGATTGGGGTTTATTTGAATATAGATGATATTTTTATTCCTGCTACGGACACGATTTTTCCAGCTGGAGAATATGTGATTTCACAATCAATAGATAGTATAAATCCTACTAATGGAGCGGCGTATGGAGAGGTGATGACATTGGCACGAGGTGAGCAATATAACAAGGATGGCATCAAATACGATATGGGAACTTATGTGTATTTTATAGAGGAATTGCAATCATATACTATCAGAAAATTTGTTGTAGATGGCAGTATGACAGTAAGTTATCCTGGAAGCAATATTTATATTAAGTTTGATTTTGTATTAGATGATAAATCCGTATTGCAAGGAAAATTTGTCTATCCAGTATCTTCTTTTCCCATATTCGATGAATCCATTACGCCTACATCAACAGAAAATGGGATGAAAATCAGTCCACGTAAACCTATGCTAAAACACTAAGCTAAGATGTCCAAAACTTTTGTATTCAACCCGCTTTCCATGCCCACTTATGTGATGGCAAAACCCATAGGTTCGCTCTGTAATTTAGATTGCAGTTATTGCTATTATTTGGAGAAGGAAAGTTTATATAAGCAGATTCCATCGCATCAAATGTCAGATGAAATCTTGGAAAAATACATCGAAAGTTATATACAAGCACAGCCTGTTCCAGAAGTTTTATTTACTTGGCATGGAGGCGAAAC
>CAYVWK010000235.1:0-3009 GCA_964455235.1 uncultured Paludibacter sp. | reverse complement strand
ACACCAGCTAAATGACCAATATGGATAGGTCCGTTAGCGTAAGGAAGCGCAGTTGTAACAGTTGTACGTTTAAATTCTTTCATGTTTGCAAATTAATTAGATGCAAAAATACAAAATACTAATGAAATCAGCTTTGAATACCGTATATTTTTAGTGATATAATCCAAAGTGACACGATTCAAAAGGTAAAATTTACGTTTTGCGCACCATTAAGTTTTAAATTATTTCAAAATGGGCGCAATTTATGTTTCTGTAAGCTAATAGAAAGCGTATAATTATAAAAATTGTTATAATGCCTTTATTTAATCCTTGTATTCTTGCGGCATCTATCCAAAACCCTTATCTTCGTATCGTGATTTTTTCATAGTATTAGATTTAAGGTTAACAAAAAAAAGATTGGGTTGTCGTGATGACAACCCTTCTTGCTTTATAGAACTTTAGTTGTTTGATAATGAGTTATTAAGGCATATAATACCGCTTAATCTCTTTGCGTAAAGCATCTGTTTTTCCGTCTGTCACTTCATCCATCAACTTCCAAAAACGATCACTGTGGTTCATTTCAACGGTATGACATAATTCATGAAGTATTACGTAATCAATTAAGTGTGAGGGTAATAACATCAAGTAAAAAGACAAATTGATGTTTTGCTTATTAGAGCAACTACCCCAGCGGGTACGGCTCGATTGAATTTTGACATCAGAAATAGTGAATTTATGCTGATTGGCAAGGAAATGCACACGTGCAGGTAAAATGCGTTTGGCTTCCTTCTTCAAAAAATAATTAATACCACTCCAAACCGTTTTTTGTAGATTGTCGGATTGAATATCTACTGAATGAGGAATTTCTATGCGTAATACATCATTTTTAAGTTGAAAGAAAACTGTTTCCCTTTTGGCAGCAACAAAGTGGATACAAAAAGTATGAGTCTGAATTTCTTTGTCAAAACTGATGGTGAAATCTGTGCGTTTCGCTAGTATAGCCTCTTGCCTCTTTAAGATTTTCTGTTTGTTTTTCGTGATAAACTGAATCGCATCTGCTTCTGTAGAGTTGAGTGGTAAACTAACACGTAGCCCATCCGCATTAATTCTAATGATCATACGATGCGCTTTGGTACTTCTTATAAACTCTATTTTTCCTAAATCACTTAAATTGCCCATGCCATTTGCTTTTGCTGAATGATTGTTTACCACTTTTTGATCTTATCAGTTCGACAAAAATAATATATATATGTCGAATCCATCTGAAATTCTAATAAAACACCTAAATTTGCAGAAATTATCCATAAGGGAGTATGATACAAACCATTGATATACATAAAAGTTTTGATGAATTGCACGTTTTGAAGGGTGTTAATCTCGATATTAAGCAAGGCGAAATCGTTGCGATAGTTGGACCGAGCGGTGCAGGTAAAACCACGCTGCTTCAGATAATTGGCACTTTGGATAAGGCTGATAAAGGAACGATTATAATGGATGGTCAGGATGTTTCTAAGCTGAACGAGAAACAACAGGCTAATTTCCGCAATAAAGAGATAGGGTTTGTATTTCAGTTTCATCAACTTCTACCTGAATTTTCAGCCTTAGAAAATGTGATGATTCCTGCGTTAATAGCAAATATTGATGCGAAAACAGCTAAAGAGAGAGCCTTAAAATTACTAAGCGAATTACAGTTACAAGATAGGGTAGAGCATAAACCAGCTGAATTGTCGGGTGGTGAAAAACAGCGTGTAGCAGTAGCTCGCGCTCTTATCAATAATCCAAAAATCATCTTAGCCGACGAACCATCAGGTAGTTTAGATAGCCAAAATAAAGAAGAATTACACAAACTACTTTTCGATTTGCGCGATAAATTCAATCTAACCATCGTGATTGTAACGCACGACAAAGAGTTAGCGGCTCTATCAGATAGGGTAATTGAGATGATAGATGGCAATACCACACAATAATCTGTACCTTTGCAGCATGAATAAAAACTTGAAAATAATTAGTGTGTTTTTGTTGGTAGTGGTGAGCTTTTATACCTCATCGCTGACTACAAAATCCTTGTATTATCCTGATTTTCAAGATTATCCCATTTCTTTGCAGGAGCAAGTTATAGAAGATTTTTCGACAACGCCACTCTATCATTCTCAGGAAAATCATCATCCTACAGAGAGTTTAGTTAAGTTATTAAACTTTAAATTGAAGGCTCACTCCAATCTGATTGGGATTATTGTGCATGCAACAGAGCAGTATTTCAATACAGAATTGCTCCTCAATATCGACTTTACCAAAAACATCCTAATCAATTATAGAAAAGCAGATTTAATATATCCTTTCCATTATTTCTGGTAGCTTCCATTATTTTTTAGCTTTCATTGAGTCTATGACTTACAATTTTACGCCATGCCTATCAATTAGCATGGTGAGTTTTCAATATTAAATAAAAATAAAAATGGATATACAAAGTACCATCATAGGTGTAGTGATAATTATAGCTTGTTTTACACCCATTATAATCATGACAATAAGACGCAAGCAGCGTGAGAAACTGAGACTTCAAGCGATAAAAGAAGTGGCAAAAGAAAGCAGCTCAACGATAGAAGAGTTTGAATGCGATGGCGATTTCGCTTTAGGGTTTGACAAAACAAATAATAAAGTGTTCTTTCTGAAAGTTGGGGAAGAGTCTGATATACAGCAAGTTGATTTATCAGAAATTAAAAATGTTTATGTGGATAAAAAAGCTCGCATAGCAGGTGCTGAAGGTGAAAGTGTTAGCGTTATCGGGACGGTCGATTTATGCTTTAGTCCACAAAACAAGGCACAATCCACCATCAAATTCTCACTTTTTACTGATACCCACAATGCACAATTAGGTGATGAATTGCAGTTTGGCGAAAGGTGGGCGAATAAGTTGAATGAGAGTATGAAGGAGAGGAAGTGACGCTTGTTAATGTGCCGATGAGACTAATGAATAATTGTTAATGGTTAATTATTAATGATTAATGGGTGCTGTTCCTCAACAACTCA
>CAYVWK010000234.1:0-3015 GCA_964455235.1 uncultured Paludibacter sp. | reverse complement strand
CTATCATATCTGGTGAATAACTTCCGTATTCTACTGGTGAATTTCTTCCGGATTCAGATGGTGAAAATGGCGGGATTATCCAGTCAGCAGTCTATAATTAACGGGACACCTTTGTAAGAGTCAGTCAAAAAGTTTTCCACCTCTAAGCTTCAGCTGGTATAAGCAGGGCTGGAGCATCGTGAGGATTAAAAAGGAACTGGAAGCCTCACGCATCCCGAGTCCCAAAGGAAACCGGAGATGGGCTGTCAGGACCATCGGTGACATCCTTTCCAATGAGAAGTATGTGGGCAGTAGCAGCTCAGAAAGCGCGAATACTGAATAAGGCAAAGGAGTGCCTTGAAAGTAGGGTCCAGAATTAATATTCGAGCTTAAAATCCTAGGCTGAATTTAGGAATTTCCTGTTTACCCCTGCCAAACATAGTTTCCATCATCATCAGTAAAGCAATTGGCAATACAATCAGCAATACCTTGATTACCTTCTTCAATAGCTCGATCATACGTGGTAGAAATCTGTCTGAATAATCCCCTCCCATGTCCAGGGGTAAACCCTCGGTTATAGAGTTCATCTGCGAGCTCCGAAACAGTATAGGTTTCTCCATTATTCCATGCGTTGTAAGCAATGTTGCTTATTTCTCTTTGAATGATATTCATAAGAACCAGCCCCTCCTCAATTTTATCGTTTCTATTTGGTTTGTTATATCGCACATATAAATCAAGCAGTAACGCATCCTTCATTACGAATATTGATAATGCAACAGCCTGTACAACCCCGATTGGTTATCTCAACCAGAATTGTACAGACAAATTATTTTCTCAACTCAATACGGAACTTATGTTCCTCAATCAAAGTGTGAATGACTTTGCGATACACGTTGCTATTTCCTGATCTCCCTCTTCATCAAATGCATCATATGCCAAACCTATCGATTCAGTTACATCAAGGTCGAGTTCAAGTAACAAGCCCTTTTGCTTCAAGATTCCCTCTAATTCATTGACAGTCATGGTCTTATCCTGTTCAAATATCTCATGAGCAATTTCACCAATTGCCTTGTATGCTGATTTCATAGCATGCTCCTTCTTGTAAAACTAAAGATTGTCATACGCACAAACCAACTACCCAAAAGCAAGACATAATCGCAAATACGTTCAATCATTCATCTACGAAAAATTCATCCTCATTCGGCTTAAAAAGTGAAATCTTATCAGGACTTAACCAGGTTCCATCTAAACGATTAATCAATCTGGCACATCTATACGCCATATCCAGCGAAAAAATTGTATGGGCTTGGTATCTTTCAGCCTTGGGCTGCCACTCACATACCAGGGCTAGATTGATTTTCTCATCAGCCACAGCTAATGGGAGAAGCATAGAAATGGAATCGTTCGCTCGATAATAGATAGGTATAGCAACCCTGTAATCATATGAAACTTTGCTAAATGAATCATCAACGGCACTTTTCAGCTTTTCATATAATCGTTTCTGCAGCTGAATATTCTGTTTTACTACTTCCTTAAGGCTAGCGTAGTCTATAACCCCATTTGAGAACTCAAAATTTTTCAGTGAGTTACTGGAAGATACGCATTCTTCAAGCATTTTCCTTGGCAGTCGCGGAAGATTTTCAATAATGATATGTTCGGTATCAAGTTCTGGTTGACCTTTACGAGTATCATAGATGAATTCCTGATAGCGATCAAAATTTAAATATAACGCCTTCTCAGGTATCGTCTGAAAA
Organism: uncultured Paludibacter sp.; assembly: GCA_964455235.1. GTDB lineage: Bacteria > Bacteroidota > Bacteroidia > Bacteroidales > Paludibacteraceae > Paludibacter. The sequence continues at coordinate 1,282 of CAYVWK010000234.1, read as the reverse complement.
TTGCGGGAAAGAATCTTTCCATCACCTTGTCCTCTAACACAAAAAGATTTAAACATCCATTCCCCGCCACCATACGGTTGCGTATCCCTCTTATTCTTTGAAAAGAGGGCAAAAATTGGCCAGTATAGTTTGTCTACCAAGCCTGTATTGAAAGAAGCATAGTCGCCAACATCTACAATCTTATTTTCAAGCTTAAGTTTTATAAATGTATACTCTAGATAGTTCTTTAAAATAGAATTTTTACTGGAATTTGCAAAACTCCATACTTCAGGTAGCGCCATTGTACTGAGTTCTTCAAAAAAGTGATCAAGGTCTCCAAGGTAGGCCCAAGTATACAGTAAAGATTTTTCTCTTTGGTGGGTAATTCTTGATGTAGAATTATGATTCATCGTTACTGAACGCGATTTTAGACTGACGGAATAAACCGGAGGGCTATCGGGGTTTTCGTACGAGTATTCAATTTTTAATGAATCACCTAAGTCTTTAAGTAGATAGATAAGTTTGTCATGACCGTGTTCCTTATAATCAAAGCCTCGTTTCTTCAGCAATTTACCAAGGTTTGATAATAAGACAGGCTCATCACCATAATCTTGCAATTCAAGAATACTCTGTGTAATGATTTCCAGTATACTATTCACTCTCTTCTCCTTCTGATAAGTTGTCTTAACATAAAACTCCATAATGTGACGGCATCTTTACATTAACAACACCTATCTCATTCTGGTAAGAAAAGTTATACATAGCATACAATGCTTTAAAAATAATTTATCTTTCTTAGTGGAATAACTATCAATACTTATCTATGTTCTCGGTTCCTCCTTCTCATGCTTATCCCCTCATTGATTCCGTTAACTGAAATACCCGAAAGTAATCAACGAATCTTTTTCAACCTAGTAATTGTCAGGATCAAAGTCAAGGCTATCCGCTCGATTTCCATCGTTATCGAAAATATATGCAGATGATTCAATTTTCCACCAGGCAGCTTTCAAAGCTTTAAGGCAGTCTTCACAGTAGTAGCCTGGCTTAACATTCTCAGGAAGCACATCTTCATCCCAAAAGCTAACCTCGCCCCACTCTTCATTACATCTTTCACATCGATGCCTCATTTGTACCTCCTTGCGATAGCTGGATACTTAAAAAACTCGCATTTAGTATGAATTACTCACTCCAAGTAGGTAATTATGTATATTAAGTCAGCTATATAATCCTGTCTATACATTTTGTTCCTTTTTTCGCTTTTTCGCTTTTTCGCTAGATCATCATATGAGCGGCATAAACCACT
>CAYVWK010000233.1:0-3023 GCA_964455235.1 uncultured Paludibacter sp. | reverse complement strand
GATGCGGTGATGATAGGGCGGGGGAGTATCGGTCGCCCGTGGATTTTTGGAGAAATCAAACACTATTTTGCAACGGGCGAGATCAAGTCTCTATTAAGTTTTGAAGAGCAAAAAGCAGTTTTGAAAGAGCATATCATTGAATCGATAAAGTGGATAGATATAGAACATGATATTCCGATTGAAACGCTTATGAATCAGCGACTTAAAGGGATTATCCATAGCAGAAGACATTTAGCTGCCACGCCCACTTTCAAGGGTATTCCTAATTTTAAAGATACCCGTATTGCAATGTTAAGGGCTGATACGCTGACTGAATTATTTTCCATTATAGATAGTGTACAAGATCCTAATCAATATTAATTAAATCTCAGTAATGAAACAGCCTGAAATTTCTGTCATCATACCAGCCTTTAATACAGCTAATTTTATTTCTCAATGTCTTGAATGCATTTTGATGCAAACGTTTAAAGATCTTGAAATTATTGTTGTAAATGATGGTTCGACAGACGAAACCGAAGCGATTGTATCTCAATATCCTGTAAAAATAATCAACCAAAAAAATAAAGGAGTTTCTGCTGCACGTAATGCTGGTATTGCTGTTGCCAATGGGAGGTACATTCATTTTATGGATGATGATGACCTGCTCAATCTTAGTTATTATGAAAAAATGTACGCAATAGCAATACAAACTGATGCTGATATAGTTTGCAGTGGTTTAAAACATGAAAGGTTACCTTCACTTTCTTCCAGTTTTTCCGATTGTATTATTGTTTCAACGGTTGAAGATAAAATGCGTTTAACGAATATTGGTAACCAGGGAAACTGTGTAAAACTTCTATTAAAGAAAGAACTGATTAGTCAACATAAAATTCTTTTTGATGAAGATTTAGAAATGGGAGAAGATGTGGTTTTTGGTGTTAAAGCTATGTATTGGGCAAATAGAATTGCGACAGCGCCAGGTGCAACATATTATTATATGTTTAGAGAGCAATCAACCGTTACTCAAAAGGGCCGCACAGCACGAAGAAAAAAAAGAATTAAATCAAAACAAGCAAAACTTCGTCGGGATGAATTTGCACTAACACATCAAATTAAAGTAATTGGAATGCCGACTTACCAGGATGTTTACTATAAAATTTTTGGACTTCTTCCTCTTCTAAAAAAACGAGTGTACGATACGGGAAGAATCAAGTGGTATTTTTTAGGAATAAGGATTATTTATTATCCCAGGTGAAAATTATATCCGAGAAATTAAGTCTCCTCTGAAGATTTATCTAAATTAAAGTACTTTCTGTCATCATCACTATAAGCAAGTGTTGCAAAAAATACAAGAAAAATCGTACATCGGGTTATTCCTTCCTGTGTATATAAAGGCTCTTCTATCAACATAAAAATTGTTAATACTAGTAGATACATCTGTAACAAGAAAGACCTTTTCTTTATTCCAATCGTTACAATACCTCCTATAAAAATCAATAAAACAACTAAGCCGAACAAGCCAAATTGTACCATATTACCTAGAAACTGATTGTGAACATAAGTATATTTGTTTTTTTCAATAGGTATATCCTCTTTCATTATTTCTAATTGAAAATCTATTGCTTGTTTTTGATTATAAGTTCCTACTCCCCACCACAAATTATTCTCTATTTGTGTAACAGCAATGGTAGTAAGGGAGCTTCTTTCGCCGTCATTTATGAAACTTTCCAGTCTGCTATGACCAAATATAAAAACGATTAAAGCTCCTATAACACTCAATGCAAGAATCAATTTGAAATATTGAGTTTGAAATTTGATGTAGTATAATAAGGCTGAAAAGCATATCAGAATAAAAATTACAATACCTACTCTACTTTGCATTAGTAGAATTATAAATAAAGATAAAAATAGGAAGATTGAAAGTTCAAAACTATTAATTTTAAATTTAGTATCCTGCTTATAGTATAGGAAAAATCCAGTGATAACTGAAAAAAATAAGACTAATGAAATATAACTTGGATGGTAATAACCAGCCCAGAAATTGACAAAATAATAGGCGTGAAACTTATCTGGATCGACTGTTTTTAATTTCACCATCCATCCTGGCATTTCTATATTAATCGTTAATTTATTCGAAATCCAATCAATAAATCCAATATTAATATATAGATAATTATACCACCAGTATATAAAACATGCAACTATAAACAGCATTATTATACGAAAAAATACTCGTCCAATGCCGATTAATTTGTTACGTGACAACTGAAAAAATGAGCATGTAATAGGCAGAAGAAAGAAAGTATATGCTTTTTCTGGAAAGTGAAATCCTTTTTCTGTACCAATTGTTCCAATTATCATTAGTAGAAGATATATTATAAGGAAATAAAACACTTTATTCCATTCATAAAGGCGTTTATTTATGAAAAAATAGAATAATGAGCAGAAAATAAATAGTGCTGTGCCGTATATACCAACTTGCTTGTGAAAAATTGAAGATACAAGAAGTATAATAAATGGTACAATTATTAAATAATCTCTTTTATTATATACAGAATCGACGGCTATAATTCTATTTATTTCCCGAATAAACACAACTAAAGAACTCAGTAAAAAACCACCAAGAACAGTAAACCGAGCATAAATTTCATATTTTGGTTGCACAAAGCCCAACAACCAAAGTATATAAATCAGCAACATCAATGAGATAATACCGATAAATATTATCGATGAGAATTCATACAGATTTATTTTGTGAATTTTTGTTCTCATGGGGATTAATTGGGTGTGATACTAATAGTTCTTATTCCATCTTTATTTTCTCTAATATTTATATGAATAAGCGAATCGGGTAGGATAGGGGTTATATTCTCAGCCCACTCAATAAAGCAATAATTACCCGAATAAAGATATTCCTCTGCACCCAAATCCAAGGCTTCTTGAATATTCTCAATTCGGTAGCAATCAAAATGGAAAATCACTTCGTCCTTTTTTGTGTGATATTCATTCACGATGGAAAAAGTTGGCGAGCTGATGGTGTCGAT
>CAYVWK010000232.1:0-3029 GCA_964455235.1 uncultured Paludibacter sp. | reverse complement strand
ATGAAATTGCACTCTGTCATCACCTCGATGACAGCCTTGTCCATGTCCGCCTTCAATACCTGATGTTGCTTCTTAAGATCACGAAATTCCATTGCTATTCCTCATAATTAACGATCCTACTCATTGAACCCACCAAATCCCATCCATCCCAGATAACATCAAAATCAAGCGTCTTTCCAATCGGGGTACACCTGTCAATCCCGACAAGTCTCTCTTCCACTATGAATCTTTCCAATTCACCCTTCTCTACACCATAGTATGACAAGGTCTGGAACTTCCTGGTAACAAGAGAAGCAATCTCATGCAGGCTTTCTGCATCATACTCATTGAAATACCCCCCGATTCCCCTAATTGCTACCAAGTCTTGCGGCTTATCGGAAAGCTGTACACGTATGATTGCGTTGGTATCAGTTGGCTCTCTCTTTACATCTTGCTCTTGTATTGCTTCCCTGCAAAATGACATGAACTTATCGACGGCTGTCACTGCCTGCAAGGAATATTCAGCATCAACAATTGTAGCAAGAGAACTCCAGAAAAGATCCTTAGCTCTAAGTTTATTCTCATGCTTACCAAGCCAAACAACAAGATGTGGTGCTGTACATGCATTCTGGTCAAACAGGTAGGTATCATTATAAAACCCACGTGCCACTGTCTCCATGCTTGTTTCATTCACCAGCTCATCTGCATTGATGACACAAAGAGAGTATCTATCAGCAAAACAGATATCGAACGAACGTGCGGGAATTTTTGATTTCCTCACATCCGAAATTGTTTGGTCTCCACCCCAGATAACCCGAACATCACAGAAGGAAGAAAAGTAATCCGTCAAGGCTTTTTGGGTTCGGTCATATTTTACCAAGGCGATTTGCCCATGAAGCTCATTCCATTGTTCTTCATGCAATAATTCTTCCAATACTGAACAGAGTATGGTTACTTGAGGAAAATCCTTGCTCGGAATCTTGACAATGTTTGCATCACCGGCAAGCATCCCAGTCACCAGCGAATACGCAAAATTGATGGGGACATTGGAGGGAGCTATGTGGAATACAATTCCCTTTCCTAACCGGGATTCTCCTTCATGTCTTACTTCGAATTCTTTTTTATATCTTTGAAGATTGCCTTTTCTTATCCAGAAGGCAAAGGTAACCACATCAGGATACAACCTGCTTTGTGGATTGGCCAATAGTCGTTTCGACCATCGATCTAAGAACTCAACTATAACCTCTTCATAAGGTTTTCGTGGTTTGGCCGACCTGATGTTCTCGAAATCCATATCCTGGGGTACAAGCAACTCTATCTTTTTAAGCAAATCTGGTTGCATAAGTATCACTGCACCCCCTTATCTCAGCATTCTTGATCCTTCCTGTAATGGAAAAATACTTTCCTTTTCTACCGCAGGGACAATCATCTTCACCCAAGATTTTTCCAGAATCCTCGGTCAGCAAAGCATGTCCTGGATAACTCTTGGGAAGGATGGATACAACCTCAATCAAGCCATCCTCACCCTGAGTAACTTCGCTAAAATCTTGAGGGTTCCTGATGATGATATCTGAAAACACAGGGGCGTGTAGGTGTCCCTCTTCACATTCCATGTAAACTGTTCCTGTTTGTTCAACCATACCGTAGAAATTGTAGATTCTTGAAAGATTACAGGTTTCCTTCAGCGAACTCTTGAATGTGTGATTATCTACTGCCTCATCAATCAGTTTCTTCCATCCGCCTCCATGAATAAGGATTCCTTTTGATAAGTCCAAAGTTCTCCCGCTCTTGGTTAACTCCTTGTAGAAATGTTGCCAGACCATGAACGTGAATCCAAATAGGAAGATAGTTTCTCCCTTGTGTTTATCCAAGAAAGAATCCAGAGCCTCGAAATCAACCCTCATCTCTTCATCCAGGGCATATATCTTATCTGTCCCAAAGATGGAATAGCCAAGGATACCAGCTCCACGTGCAGAAAAGAGATTCCGATCCTTAAGTATAGCCTTGGTATCAAGGATGATCATCGGTAGTCTCTTGGTACCAATGAAATCACTCACTATCTTGGTGAGAATCTTTGTCTGGTTCGTAGCTGTTTCCTTATCCAGAAAAATCTTGGACACTTGTTGTCCCGTAGTTCCTGATGAGGTCATCTGTTTGATGACATCTTTTTCATCTACACTCCGCAAAGCAAATTCTTTGAACAACCGTACAGGAAGGAAGGGAAGGTCCCTGTACGAAACAGGATTGGTGATATTGAATGGCCAAGCATCAAGAATCCGATGATACTCAGGACAATGATCGTAGTGGTGTCTAGTCAGGTCCCATAGTATCTCAGAGAGAAAACGTTCCTTTTCTTCCTTGGCCAAGAAAAAGGGAGCAATACCCTGGATATCCGAGATATCATACATCTATAGGGTCTCCAATGCATTGTATAAAGTCTTGCCTGCTTCATTTTTTGGAATGGATGAAATGTACTTCACTTTGAAAGCTGACATGTTTAGATTCAGCAAATGTGAGACAACCTTCCTGATCTCTTCTTCCTTGCCTTCGTTTTCTGTGTATACGGACATCAAGTCATCGATACCGGCACAGGCACACACATACCCCTTGTCGAGCAATAGTCTTTCCGTCTCATCAAGGTTCACCCGGCTACCAAATATCTTAACAAAACGTTTTTTCCTTCCAACTATGTAATAGAATCCATCGGAATCACGCTTTGCCATGTCCCCTGTGACCAGTATACCGTTTCGTTCATCTGCAAGGTCAAGGTCAGCCTTGCACTCGGCATACCCTAAGGTGACATTGTCTCCCCGATATACTAACTCACCCACCACCTCAGCATCTTCGATGCGTTCTCCTTGCTCATCCTGCAACCAGAACTCCCCTCCAGGTATGGCGATACCCATTGAACCACATTTATCTATCGCCCGTTGGGCAGGAAGGTAGGACATTCTTGCAGTTGCCTCTGTCTGTCCATACATGACTATGAAATCTACACCCTTCTCCTTAGCCTTGGATGCAAACTTCATGGAAAGGTCGTAGGAAAGCTT
>CAYVWK010000231.1:0-3036 GCA_964455235.1 uncultured Paludibacter sp. | reverse complement strand
TCACAAACCTTAGCTAATTCAATTAATTTAGTTGAAAATCTAAGCGATGCGGAAGAGTTGGATTTTGATGATTATGTGGTGAGAGTGAAGGTGGAACGAGAGTAATTACACGTCCAACATAAGCAGAAGGAATGGAAGAAACGCTTTCTTGCGACCAATTTTTAGATCAGAGCATCGAGGGTGTCATTTTAGATGTGCGATCACCAGCTGAGTATGAACATGGACATATACCCGGCGCATTTAACTTACCACTTTTCAGCAATGAAGAACGTGCCGAAATAGGTACGCTCTACGTGCAGACAAGTCGCGAGGCAGCTGTATTGCGCGGATTGGAATTGGTGGGTCCAAAAATGGCTGATTTAGTGCGGCAAGCACAAAGATTCTCCGAAGGAAAAACACTTTATCTCTATTGTTGGCGAGGCGGAATGCGTAGTGGCAGTATGGCTTGGCTGCTTCGCACAGCAGGTATGCAGGTGCGACTTCTACAGGGTGGTTATAAAGCCTATCGAAGATCTTTTATTGACATGCTCACCAATATTTCTTGGAAAATGGTGGTAATTGGTGGTCTCACTGGTTGCGGCAAAACAGATATCTTACATCAACTTCAAGCAGAAGGTCATCAAGTCATTGATTTAGAAAAATTAGCCCACCACAAAGGTTCTGCTTTTGGTAATTTAGGCGAAACAGCTCAGCCTGAAAACGAGCAGTTTATCAACGATTTACATCACTGCATGCGCAAATTTGACCCTCAAAAACCTATTTGGATTGAAGGCGAAAGTGCATCTATCGGCAAAGTACACATGCCTCAAGAATTTCGGGCACAGATGCTGGCTGGCATCTTTATCAAGTTTGAATTACCACTTCTTTTCAGAGCCGAAAACATCATGCGTGACTATGGTCATTTCACTTCCGATGAATTGATTGCGTCCTTTCAGAAGTTAGAAAAAAGGATGGGGCGTGGTCCCATTATGGAAGCCGAAACACTGCTTCATGAGGGCAAAATTGAAGAGGCAATGCTCATTGCATTAGACTATTACGACAAAAGTTACAGTCGATCGATGAACAAACTTTGGCAAAAAATCAACAACTTTACAGCAAATACAAATGACCCTAAAAGCAATGCTGATGGGGTTTTGAATTTCTATAAATCAATCAAAAAAGATGAAAATAATTGACACTTGCGGGCATACTTGCCCCACGCCACTTATCATGGCAAAAAAAGGAATTGAAACTGCTGTTGCAGGCGAGGAGATTGAAATCCGTACCGATAACCCAACTTCATTAGCGAATTTGCAGGATTACCTGCGCGACATCAAACTGTCTGTGCAAGTGCGTAGCGAAGGAAAAGTGCACACACTCAGCCTGAAAAAGCCAGAGATGATCACCGAACTTCCGCAGGCTAAGGCTTATTGCACTGCCCCCGCGAAAAACGACTATGTGGTGGTGTTAAGGTCTGATGAGATGGGTGCTGGAGGTAGCGAATTAGGCAAAATGTTGATGAAATCTTTTTTGGAAGCTTTGGTGGAAGCAGACGAGTTGCCAACGGCTATTTTGCTATACAATAGCGGTGTGAAAGTGGCTGAAAAAGGCAGCGATACCGAAGAGGCGATGCGCGAATTAGAAGATGCTGGTATTCCAGTCTATGCGTGCGGAGTTTGTCTTGATTTCTATAATATGAAAGATAGTTTGGCAGTAGGAACTGTAACGAGCATGTTCCGTATCGTCAATTTTATGGCAAATGCTGGACATATCATGACTCCTTAAGTTCCTGATTATCAAACAAAAATAATGAATAAAAGTAAGTTTGACCTGCTGACGACCGTCGAATATGGTGGTTGTTCGGCAAAACTCCCTGCTGGTGCGCTATCTGAATTGTTGGCGACCATTCCCTTGCGGAAAAACGAGCGGGTATTGGTGGATATTGAGACGCATGACGATGCGGGGGTATATAAAATTGATGAGGAAACCGCGCTGATTGTTACCACCGATTTCTTTCCGCCTATCTGTTCCGATGCCTTTACTTTTGGGCAAATTGCGGCTGCTAATGCCCTAAGTGATGTGTATGCGATGGGTGGCAAACCCTTGTTGGCACTCAATCTCACCATGTTTCCTTCAGCTGAAATACCGGGCGAGGTGCTGCGCGATATGTTAGCTGGCGGTCAGGATAAAATCAACGAATCAGGAGTTTTCACGATGGGCGGACATACCATAGATGATAATCCGCCCAAATACGGTTTGGCTGTGGTGGGTACCATACATCCCGACAAGTTAATCACCAATGCAGGCTTGCGTCCTGGTCAGGTTTTGGTATTGAGCAAGGCTTTGGGATGCGGCGTTTTAGTCGCAGCAAAGCGTCTGAATATGGTGGAAGATGCTCCCTACGCTGAAATGTTAGAGCAGATGAAGCAGCTCAACAAAGCAGGTGCTGATGCCATGCAGCAATTTGAGGTGCGAGGTGCTACCGACATCACCGGTTTTGGGTTGTTAGGACACGCATTCAAAATGGCAGAAGCTTCGGATGTGAGCATTCAGCTGCACTTAGATCGCTTGCCCGTTTTGCCACAGGTGTACGATTTACTTGAAAGCGGCTGCATTCCAGGTGCTGCTTTTCGCAATGCAAGCTTCGTAAAAGAAGGAGTTTTCTACACCCCATCATGCACAGTAGAGCAAAAGATGCTCGCCTGCGATGCCCAAACTTCAGGCGGTTTACTCATGGCAGTCGATGCCGACAAAGCTACCGCCTTAGTCTCCACCCTCAAAACCGAATATCCTAATGCCTGCATTGTAGGCGAAGTTATTCCCCGAAGAAACAAAGCGATTTATTGTGATTAGGGGGGGTATTTTTGGCTCATCAGTCAAGGTCAAACTGCGCAAAAAGCCACGCCAGTGGCGCAACCATCAATAACCGTATGCAAGCGAAGCGCAGCTTACGGATGATTACAAACTCAAATTCTCCCTAACACAGCTTTCACCAACCCGTCATCCAATTTAGTGAAAGCAAACCACTTTTTCCCTAAATCTTTTAATGAGGCACCG
>CAYVWK010000230.1:0-3043 GCA_964455235.1 uncultured Paludibacter sp. | reverse complement strand
AGTTTACATTGTAACTCAAAGTAAATCGAGGGCACAATTAGAGTCCGAGAAAAAAACCTTCACAGAAAAGATAGACAAAGAAATATTATAGCCGATCCTATTGATCCACGCAAGAGCCAAGCTTACAATAATCTGCATTATTTCAGCTCCACAGGAGCGATATTATAAATAACTGTATGCAAGCGTTAGCGCAGCTTACGGTAAGGGTCTATCCTTTGGTGCTCAAGCCTCGCAGAGGCGACATTATAATCTACGTTCTCTAATTCCTCTCAGAACCATTTACTACTTGAATTTACAAATAAAAGACTTAGAAAATCAATCAATAATATTTGATATGATTTTTAAGTAAGGGTGTTTTGATGAAAAAAGTTATTGTATTTTTATACAGAAATGGGTGTAAAAGAAAATACATCGCTTAGCTGACAAAAGGATATGTGATTTGTAAAAATCTGTAATGACAAGTTAAATAAACGTAACGCCATTTTGCTTATTCTGCTGATTATCAAAGAAGTAACTTTTTTGCTCTCAAAACTAATTAATTCTCCCGTTACATTATATAAAGGACATGTAACAAAACAACAAAAAATCATCCCAAATCTCAAATTTTAGTAGTAAAAGTACGCCTAATATGTTGATTATATGATTATTATCTTTGATTCGTATTATATGTAGAGAAAAAGCGCTTAAAACCCAACAAAAAATGAATAATAATACAGATGAAAATGAATAATGTTACATTTTATTTGTCGCTCATAGGCAACAATAATGATTTAATAAGCACTAAAAATAAAAATTGAGAATATGGTTATTATAAGTTTAACATTAAAAACAAATTAAATCATGACAACATCAAAAAGCAGTAACAGTAATCGAAGGCAAGAAACCATCAAATTAAAGGATTTGATGTTAGAAGATTCTTTACAAGAATTTATCAATTCCAAAGAAACTATGCTATTGAAATCTGGGTTCATTAATCTTGATAAAATAACTGGTGGGTGGCAAAAGGGAGATTTTATCCTGATTGGCGGACGACCTGCAATGGGGAAAACAGCATTTGCACTATCTATAGCTAAAAATATGGCAATTGACTTCAAGCAAACAGTTGCGATATTCTCCTTAGAGTTGTCCAATACTCAACTGGCAAAGCGTCTTATTGTCAATGTAACGCAAATAACTGCCGATAAAATACAAAGCGGACAACTTTGCCAAGAAGAACAAACCCAATTTAATACAAGGCTGGAGGAAATTTATGAGGCACCTATTTATATGGATGATACTCCTAATCTTTCTGTTTCTGAACTTCGCACTAAAGCCCTTCATTTGGTTAGCGAGCATAAAGTAGAGTATATAATAATCGACTACCTCCAACTTATGAATGCTCATGAAAATAATGTTCATAGTCGTGAACAAGAAGTCGGTATTATCGTTCGCACGCTAAAAGAATTGGCAAAAGAGTTGGATATTCCCATTATCGCGCTTTCGCAATTAAAACGCGATACGGAAAAACGCAGCGGATTGGAAAGAAAATGTCCGCAACTTTCGGACTTGCGTGAATCAAAAGAAATTGAGAAAAACGCAGACATAATTTGTTTTATTTATCGTCCCGAATATTACAGCATATATGCTGATGAAGTAGGAAATGATCTTAAAGGGCTGGCTGAAATAATTGTAGCCAAAAATAATCATGGTTCAACTGGAACAGCACAATTACGTTTCAACAGTGAATATGCTTCTTTCTCAAATATGGATATTAGTAGTAATTGTAAAACGACACGACAATGACATTGAAAAATTTTATAAAACAGTATGATAAAGACAATTCTATTATTCTTCTTGAAGGAAAAAGAAATGTTTTAGAGGAAGACAAAGAGAAATTGGTATTGCTTGGTAAACTGTTAACTTCCGCTACTTCAAAAATGATATTCAGAAGTGGTAACGCAGACGGTGCCGATTACTATTTTTCAATTGGTGTATCTGCAGTTGACAATTCTCGATTGCAAGTTATAACTCCTTATACAGGGCATAGAAAAAAATCAAATCAAGCATACGATACAATTTCCTTAGACGAAATTAACATTGCTGCTGAGCCAGAAGTTGTTTATCAATCTAAAAGCAATAAGAAGACAGAAAAACTAATTGACCAATATATCTCAGGTGCAAGAGACCGATATTCAATTAAAGCGGCTTACATTATAAGAGACACAATAAAAGTAATTGGAACTGAAGAAATAAAACCAGCGACTTTTGGAATATTCTATGACGACTTAGACAAACCAAAAGAAGGCGGAACGGGACACACAATGAATGTTTGTGAACAAAACAATATTCCAATTATTAACCAGCAAATATGGTTCAAATGGTTGACAGAATAGAACAACAAGCTGCCGACTAATTTTCAGGCACTAACAGAATAATAACACTAAATTTTTATAACTTTGGCAGTCTTTCTTTTCATATAAATATTGATGTTTCGTATTATAGAGGGAAGATGCTTGAAATATGATGAAAATAGAAAAATAATATATCTTTACTAACAATCAAATTAAGAAACTATGACAGACGAAAACAAAGACATTAAGTATTATAAAGAATTGTACAAAAGGTTATTAGAGGATCATAATTTTGAAAAATTAGAATTAGAACTACAAAAACCTAATATCTTTAATATTTTAGGTATTAGTCGTTTTGAAATACGGCATTCTAATTTTTTAGCATGGTTACTTGACCCTAATGGTTCGCATGGATTAGGAAATCGGTTTTTAATACGAGTCCTGCGTGATTTAGCTATGAAAGAAAACGATTTGAATATCTTTGATATAAACAAATTAAATTTTACCGATGCAGAAATTAAAAGAGAAGTACCAATTACTCTTCAAGATAAAGACAAAAATGGCTTTATCGACATTTTTGTTGGTTTCGGAAATAAAGATAAAACTGTTATTTGTATAGAAAATAAATTTGACACAGAAAATGCCAAAGGACAATTAGAGAAGTATCAAGAGTATATACAAACAACCTTTAAAGAAAAGGGATATAAAACAGT
>CAYVWK010000229.1:0-3056 GCA_964455235.1 uncultured Paludibacter sp. | reverse complement strand
TTTCGGATCTGGAAACTCAAGACATGATAACATTTTTATCCAATAGAAACTGATAGAGACCTATATGGAGAATACCTGTTTCATCAGTCCATGGTTTTACGTGAGTTTTGGTAATGACTATTTTCTTGAATGAATCGTTGATTCCGAGTAGAGACCTCAACTCCTGTTTCATCTTTGTTTCAGTATCCATGATCAGCGCTGATTGGATATAGTACTTCGTCAACCCTTTTTCTCCAAGAAAATAATTTCTATTGTTCCTGATACCGTTTATCTATAGCATTGAACTGACTACTAGGCACGTAAGCTGTCCAGCACTCTTTTACAGGATTCGATAGTCGTAAGGATCTCCTGCTCAGTTGTCGCATAGCCAAGACTGAATCGTACTGTTCCCCGTGGGAATGTACCAATGGTTCTATGTGCTGTGGGAGCGCAATGGAGTCCTACCCTTGTCTCAATTCCAGCGTCGAGAAGCAGTTCGTATGCAACCTGTGCATTGTCCAATGTTGGAAAATCAACGCTGATCACACTCGTGCGATCTTCCATATCCTTGGGCCCCACCACCTTGATACGTGAATCGGAGAGGAAGTAGGAAAGCAGCTGCTGTGTCAGTGTATGTTCGTTGCTAATGATTGGATCCTTATATTCCTGAATATAGTCCAATGCAGCCGAGAGTCCGATGATCCCGGGAAGATTCTGAGTTCCCGCTTCAAACTTGTCAGGAAGAAAATCAGGCATCTCGAGCAGATCACTCTTGCTACCGGTGCCTCCACAAGCCCAAGGCATGATCTCACGAGCCAATCGATCGGATAGTACCAATCCTCCGACTCCTTGCGGGCCAAGCAGGCTTTTGTGACCTGTGAATGCGATGGCATCGAGATCATCGTCAGTCAATGAAAGGGTGCTAGAAATCGGCATCTGTGCGGCATCGATCAGGATCAACAGTCCGTATCGCCTCGCGATGGAGGCAATTTCCCGTACCGGCAGAATGGTACCCGTAACATTCGAAGCCTGGGTAATGATGATCGCTCTTGTCCTTTTGTTGATGAGCGAAGGAATTTGCTCATGTCGGATGTGTCCCTCCTGATCGCATGGAATGACGGCATACGGAATCCCTAGATGAGTCAGGGGGCGCATCACCGCGTTGTGTTCCATTCCGCTCACCAACACATGGTCTTTATCGGTGAACAACCCAGAGATCAAGGTATTCAATGCATGGGTGACATTGAGGCTAAAGGTGACGTTACGACTGTCTTCAGCTCCGAAGAATGTTCCTAGCTTATCCCTGCATTCATCGATTCGACCTGCCGCCTCATAGGCACGATCATATCCGCCACGACCGATGTTTACCGCTGATTCAGTAATGAATGATGCCACTGCTTCGGCGACAGTGGGAGCTTTCGGCCAGGAAGTGGCTCCGTTATCCAAATAGATGGTGTCCATACCTTAAGGGTAACACAGGAAAGTGAAAATTCCCATTGTATTTTTCAATAAACAAAGGTTACAATCACTGAGAGAGGGAGGTGATATGAACATTTCAACAGAGAAGAAGTCGCTTATGGTTGCAGGGGCAATTACTGGGGTACTTTCCGTAGTGCTTGTCCTGTTGGGGAACCCCACCAATATGGGGTTTTGTATTGCCTGTTTTTACCGTGATATTGCTGGAGCTCTCTCCTTGCACAATGCTGCGGTAGTGCAATATGCAAGACCAGAGATCATCGGATTGTTACTGGGGTCATTTCTTATCAGTCTAGCTAAAAAAGAATTCAAGCCCAGAGGAGGGTCAAGTCCAGCGTTACGATTTGTCATCTCGGCTTTTGTAATGATCGGAGCATTGGTATTTCTCGGTTGTCCGTTCAGGATGATACTCAGACTTGCAGGTGGGGACCTCAATGCATTAGTTGCCCTATTCGGATTCATTGCTGGTATCATCTCGGGGTCATTGTTATTGAACAAGGGATTTACTCTTGGTAGAAACTATAAGCAGTCCAAGGTAGAGGGAGGGGCAATAAGTGGCCTGTTCCTAGCCCTCCTGGTGGTTCTTCTTTTCATACCCTCTTTGCTAAAGTTCAGCACATCCGGTCCAGGTAGTTTGCATGCACCGATCATCATCTCCCTCGCTGGAGGTCTTGTCGTAGGAGCTCTTGCCCAACGAAATCGCTTCTGCATGGCCGGTGGTATTCGTGATGTATTTCTGTTTCGTGATGCAACCTTGTTGACAGGATTGGTCATGGTTTTCGTTGCAGCGTTGGTCATGAACTTGGTCACAGGCAACTTCACGCTGGGTTTTGACGGTCAGAGTGTCTCCCATACCGATGGGCTCTGGAATTTTCTAGGTATGGCTTTGGTCGGTTATGGTTCCGTGTTGCTCGGTGGGTGTCCTCTAAGACAAACTATCCTTGCAGGGGAGGGCAACAGCGATAGTGCCATGAGTGTGCTCGGTATGCTCGCAGGTGCCGCCATCTCACACAATTTTGGTCTTGCATCTTCACCACAAGGTTCAACAATCGGTGGCAAGATCGCTACTATATTAGGCTTCATTGTGATCACAACGGTTGCGTTGGTGGTCATCCAAGCTCAGAAAAAGGAGGCATGAAATGGAAATTGATGCTCGGGGACTCTCCTGCCCCCAACCAATAATAGAAACCAAGAAGGCTGTCGATAAGAAAGTGACGAGTATGTCGGTACTGGTAGACAACATCGCAGCTAAGGAAAATGTGAGTAGGTTTGCGAAGGTGATGAAGTATGATGTAACGGTAAAAGAGACCGAATATGGGTGGGAACTTGATCTGGAGAAACGATGACCCGGTATATTGCAACCTTTTACAGCCAGTATGGTGCAGTGCAATTTCTCAAGCATGCAAGAAAACATCATATCGATTGTATGCTTGCTCCGGTACCACGGGTGCTCTCTTCCTCCTGTGGTACCTGTGCCCATTATAGTAGTGACGATTGGGACACTGGCTTTATCACAAAGGATCTGGAGACTATCTATGAAACTACGAAGGATGGATATGAAACAGTCTTCACGAATGAATGACAGCATTGCTTGCTCTTCA
>CAYVWK010000228.1:0-3062 GCA_964455235.1 uncultured Paludibacter sp. | reverse complement strand
CCCATCACCCTATACAATGCATGTTGAATAGCCAAACCATGGTTCTCAAATGAGAAAAAGTTGAAAATCTCGAGCAATAGTTTCTCGTAATACCTTATATGACCAAACAACTTCTTGAATTGGTAGATTATTATTGCCGCATAGACTAATTTGCTTGTTGTTCAATTTTCTCGATCAAACCTTTTATGTTGCCTTTTCTAATTTTTGAAGAAGTTTGAACCGGAGTTGCAATTTCAAATTTCTCTCTCAACTCTTTTGCTGTAATTGCTTTATTCTCAGGTAAGAACGCTTTCCATTCGATAGGCAGTCTATGTAGATGTAGTCCCGATGGGTCAAAGACATCCCCATCAGACCCTTGTTTAATCAGTTTGTATTCTCCATTTCCCTTGATTTTCCCATAGCCAAGGCAACCTATTCCAGAAACATACGCAAAAACTACATCCCCTGAAATATAATTTTTCAGAATCACTTCGCCCCTATCACCTTCTTGATTATTAAAACTCGCTGAAATCTGGCCAGAGTCATGTAGATAAGCAAGCCAATTTGAATCATCGGATCCAAGATTGTGCCAAAAATAATCGCTCTTCCGAGGTTTTCGTTTTTTGAAATTCACTCGGTATTGGTTATGGTCAGAGCTCTGATCGAAGCTAACAGAGAAACTTAAATACTGATTTCCTTCAATAGTATGTGGTGCATACTTGATACATTTGAAAGAAATTCCTTGATTGGCTAGCCATTGTCCCATGGAATAGAGTGATTCGTCAAATTCCCGAGCTATAAGAATAATTCTACTTCGTTGGTTTATATCCTTGACTGTAATACCTTCATAAAAGAAAGCCTCTAAGGTACCTTCCTTATCTCCCAGCTTAAACTCCTTGATAAAATCATCTCCTGTATACTGGGCGGTATCGCTGAGGTATTGTAACGCTTGTGTTTCAACGCCCAGCGAGCCTTTATCCTTTTTAAGTTCAATAATTACCCCCTGGGCATGTTCATCAAGTGCAATAATATCAAGAATCTTTTTATTGCTCCCCCTTTTTTGATTATCTACGAAAAAGAGATATTCGCCGAAAATATTGTAATCCAAATTGAGTTCTGCCTTTGCAGTAGAAATTATTAGATTTTCGAGATCCTTTTCTGATGGCTCCCAGCCTGTTTGTTTGGGAATCAATTGCTTACCGTTTACTTCAAATAACATTTACTACTCCTCCTTTTTATTAATCCACTTATTACCACCATAGGTGCGCTAATAATCTTGCGTGTGCAATTAGGAAATATTTGTCACGTATAGCCAATTAGATTTCTCACCTGCGTTCTCACAAACCATTCGCATGCCTCAGGCAAGGCCTCTACGGAAAACCACTTCACCTCGGAAAATTCATAGTTATGGACGAAAGTTCTCTGTGTAGAAACTTGGTAGGAATACACGATGTAATGGAAAAATGGTATGTGACTCGTCCAGATTTTAAGAAAATCCTCATTTTCACTGATTACAAGCTTAATTTCTTCCTCGGTTTCTCGCAGGGCTGTTTTCAAGTAGTCAGGATTGCCATCCGTATCAATATCCTTTTTAGGATCCCATTTTCCTCCAGGAATCGACCATTTACCTTTGCCTGGTTCGATGGATCGTTTTCCTAAAAGCACGTGTAGCTTGCCTTGTTCGTCTCTCATCCAGACTAAGAGTCCGGCTCCATGATATGGTTTTATACCTTTCATTAATAATGCACCCCTGGCATAGGTGGAAGTATGAATTTGACTCCCCTTAGTTTCGACAGCTCCTTTCTAATGGTAAGATCCCAGACCTGCTCATACAACCAGTCCTTGTCGGACGCTTCCTGTTGTCCTTTGGGGACCACTCGTGCATTTCTGAAGCGCGAGCGATATCTTTCCAGAACTTTTACATCCAAGCTTTCGATGGCATTAAACAAATCCCTTATCAGGACCGATTTCTTGTCTCTGTACTCGTGATCAAGTTCACTGTGAATATCCTCTGCCAGCAGCTCCACAACACCATAGCCTGCTCTTGTGTCTGGAGGATAGGCACCAATTTGCTCCAGCAGTCTATCTTCTACTTCATTCATCACAGGATCTTCATTCGGAAATATCCGGATGGTAGGACGGGTTAGGCTGTGCTCAAGATACACCAACCGCTTTCGTATGAGCGTATCTGGCTGTGTGACAAGTCGCTCGAATAATTGAGGTGTCATGACCTCCAATCCCTCGATGATCATCCTGTAGGACGGTCCACCTTCTCTCGCATCGTACATGTTCTGGTCATGAAAGAACCCAGCTTTCTGTCCACGGAACCAGTTCAGTGGATGTTGTATATCGAGTGATGAAAATTCAGGATTCGATGATGATTCAAAGATCTCCTGAAGAATCTGTTCATCCAGAGATGTGAAGGAGCTCAGATAGCTTTTAAGAGTAGTTGAACCCACTCCACAGAACATGAGCTCCTTCACAATCAGCATGCGTTGCCTGACTGGCATTGCCTTGTATGGTTCTGAGGAAGGCACGAATAGAGCATCGAAGGCTATCCGGGAAGAATCATTGCCATACAGCCAAGACCCATGAGCGAGTAGCGTATCATTGAATTTTTGCCATTCTCCTGAATGATTCATCGAGTCCTCCGTGACATTACTGCGATCAAGTACTCACCTTCCATCCACCCTCGATCACCCCGTCGATGGAATCATACACGCCAAGCAATTCATCAGTCTTGTAATCGAATATCCGCCAGTTATCTGCTAATGCATCTTCTAGGGTTATATATCCGTACCGACCATCGAGATGGTTGAGCGTACATCCCTTATTGACTCCTGAACAATCAAAAGAGAATGCGACAACATCCACGCGTTCCAAGATATCTTTTGTTAGCTCTTTCTGGTCTTTTCGCCATTCCTTTATGTTTTCCATGGCAAAGCTCCTCCCATTTGAGAATTCAGAAACGTTTCACCAAATACATCACTCCTCGAGAATCGCTTGGATGGCAGGCTTGGTATGTGTAATCAGCTTGCTCAATCGGTCAAGCAAGTTTTCCATATCATACTTGAATCGTAGTT
>CAYVWK010000227.1:0-3071 GCA_964455235.1 uncultured Paludibacter sp. | reverse complement strand
GTGGCAGTGCTAAAAGATTGATGATGACACTTATCGCAGCTATAGAGAGTCCTGGGTTCTTAAATCCTTTGTAAAAAAAGGCGTACACAAACTCCACAAACATTTCGAGTGGATAAACAAGTATATTATATAAAAAGGTACCCATGCGTTATTTACCACCCTCAAAGCTTAGAAACAAACAGTTTATAAATTATCATACGAAGCATATATCGTCAATTGAAAGGCTATATTTATCACTTACAGTGAATTACAAATACGGAAACTGTTTATTCTCACCATATCCCTTTCTACTGCTATCATTGGCATTCCCAAATTATGTCTACATCCCTATTCTTGAAAACCAATATATGACCAATTTGATTCGTCAAAAATAGAATCATGCACTGAGTACCGGCGGAACACATCATGTCTGAAGACATTTCCTGACACATGGCTAGGATCCCCTGGACCTGTATAGAGCATAGCTCCATCCTTATCGACCCAATCAATCATATTTTTTCCTGTAAAAGGGTTGATCGTAGGAATATCAAGGTCTTGGATGGCAAACAGAGCAGCATCAGCGTTGATCATAAAGGATTCGTCCTCCACATATCTTCCCGTTGCATCGAAATCCTTATACAACATAAGAGGGTTAAAGGTTGAATACTCATACATATTCTGGGAGAACCCCTCAAAATGTTCAGAGTAGAGATCATAGCCATGGTCTCCAACGATAATGATACGGGTATTGTCGTACACTCCAGCTTCTTGTAATGAAGCTAACCATAGACCAACCTGTCGTAGTGATGCTGCATTAGCATGATAGTGGTGAATGTCGACATCTCTCATGCTTGGGTTATCATCCAAAGGAGTACTTCTGTCGGTCACCACTGTCTGGGGCTCATAGTTTGGAGCCTGGAGAAACATGGGGGCATGGGGAGTATCATTGGTGATGAACGTGTATGTATTCCCTTCAGCCTCAAAATCGGTGAGCTTATCCAGATAATAGAGCTGAGCGTAGGCATCTATAAATTCCTCAGTATTCTGAGAGTTTCCAAATGCAAGGAAGTACCCTCCCCTTTCATAGAGGGTCCTTCGCACAATGGGGAACGTTGTTTTTAGGATAGAGAAAAGGGGCATCCTTTTCTTGATGATAGTACTTTCATATGCCTCATCCCAACTCAAAACATCACTAAATTCGGTCTTATAATTGAGAGAGAATCTTCCATAATGTTGTGTTACATCCATTTCGGGATATGCATTGAATGGGGTGTAGTCACCTTCCCATTTATAATTGCTGTAAGGAGGATCAGTAATGGTTACAGAGTATCCATTGTCAAGAAAGAGCTTTGGGAGCACAAGTAAAGATTCGTTATGCTTATCCACGAGTTTCTCTGATGATCGAGCATTTATTGCCTCTGGAGAGTACTCGTACCCTGCCATCATTGCCGGTGCACCAAGAAGGGTGTTACGCCCAAATGAGATTGTATTTGGATAGTACACAAACCCTTTGAACTGTTCCTCCATTTTTGGAAACTGGTCGTGGATGTAAGGAAAATAAAAACTGAAGGCCCTATCAAGGAAGATAAACAAGACATTCTTCCCTTCACGGGACAGATGGAAAACAGGTTCTATCGCTACTACTTCATTAAAACGTGCATTTCTAGCTATGACACCCTTCTCATGTTCCTTAAACTCACGCTGTATGGCCGTACAGGAGACCAAACCACTAACACCTGCTGTAAGCGTAAGAATGGTTAGAAAAGTAGTAATATAATGTGCCTTGCCCCATTTGAACAAAGCTAGGCAAACAGCACAAAATACAAGAAGTAGCGCAAAAGGAGCTATCATTTGCACTCTATTAGCGGTAAGATAGGCAGCATCTTCAAATTGCAAAAGCCTGCTAACTAAACCATATTCACCTTTAAAAACAAATAGATTCACCAAAGCCATCAAGGAAAGGCAACAGAAGAGGAAGGAGAATATGGCTTTCATCTTTTTTTTTGCCATCGCATAGATAAAACCACCCCAAACAACCCAGAGGCCAAAAAAGACCGTTGCTGTATTGGCCACATAGGAAAGGGGATTCTCAACTGTTCCTACAAAAGAAAACTCGATGGTAGAGGAAACTATCAAATTAGCAGGAATCACCAAACCATTGATGAGAAAGAGTAGTAATCCTGAAAAAACAAACACAACATCCCGCTGTTTCTTATTATCAGCAAACGAAGAGAGAAAATGATTGTAAATCACATTAACCCCTCTCAAAAACAAGGGAAGAGCAGCAATGAAGAAACAACCTCCTACCATTATTATTCTTTCTGACGAAGTGAGGCTTGGATGCCCTATCCACATGGCAGCAGCTAAACCAAATGTGCCAAAGGTTACGATCAGATAGAATACTTTCAAAGGCTGCTTGAGTTTGTAGAAGACATTCTTGATAAGAGAGAACACATTATTCAAAGTCCAATAGAGAACAAGTCCGGCTGGAGACGTATACAGCAATACAAGAAATAGACCAGCCATGCCATACAGTTGGACCTTATCCCTAAGAGGAAAACCCTTGGTATAAATAGCCCCTGCGATGACGTTTATGAGAGTCATGAGAAGGGGAAGAAGATTGATGCTTACCCCCCCAATAGTAAGGAGCCCATCGGGAGAGCCCAAGTTTGGGATAAAGGCAAAACTCTGCCCCTGCAACTGTTCAAGGTGTGAGAGAAATTGGTATGCAGCTATAAAAAATGGGACCTGGATAATGAGACTTATAGAGCTGCGCAGAGCATAGGCAGGGTGGTAATCATTCTGCCTATAGAAGGTAGAGAGCATCATATACTGCTCATCTCCCTTGAATGCTGACTTTATCCTGGAAATACCAGGTTGTAGGTGGATGCGTACATCCCGCTCTTTCTTCTGCAGTGATTCAGCTATGGTATATAGAGGCAGTGCCAAAAGATTAACGATGACACTTATCGCAGCTATGGAGAGTCCTGGATTCTTAAAGCCTTTATAAAAAAAGGCATACACAAACTCCACAAACATTTCGAGGGGATACACTAGTATGTTATAGAGAAATGAGCCCATTTGTTACTCTC
>CAYVWK010000226.1:0-3090 GCA_964455235.1 uncultured Paludibacter sp. | reverse complement strand
AGAACAATTACTCACTAAAATTGCTTCAAACAAAGAAGTAGTTGGAGTTATAGGTCTTGGCTATGTAGGCCTACCATTGGCTGTTACTTTTGCAAAAGCAGGAGTCAATGTTATCGGATTCGATAAGCATTCCGGTAAAGTTGAAATGATTAATAAAGGAGAAAATTACATCTCTGATATTACTGTGGAAGAACTTCAAGGGGTTGTAAATAGCTCTACTTTAGTAGCAACTACCGATTTTTCTCGAATTAAAGAGTGTGATGCATTAATTATATGTGTGCCTACTCCGTTGGATGTTTTCAAAAAACCTGATATGAGTTACATTGAGAGTGCCTGTATTGAAATAGGGCAGAATATGAAAGCAGGAACGTTCATTAGTTTGGAAAGTACAACTTATCCTACGACGACAGAGAATTTCATGTTACCGATAATTGAACGAGAATCAAATCTTGAAAGCGGAAAAGATTTTTGGTTAGCCTATTCTCCTGAACGTGTTGATCCAGGTAACGAAACATTTAAGACCAATAATACTCCTAAAGTAATGGGAGCTATTTCAGAAGATGGTTTAATAATCGGGAAGGCCATTTATGAGAAAGCGATTCAAAGCTTACATTTGGTAAGTTCGCCACGGGTAGCCGAGATGGTAAAAATTCTTGAGAATACCTATCGCTTAATCAATATTAGCTTGATAAATGAATTAGCTCTGTTATCAGGTAAAATGCACATTAATATATGGGAGGTGATTGAAGCAGCTAAAACAAAGCCTTTTGGTTTTCAAGCTTTCTACCCAAGCCCTGGCATTGGTGGCCATTGCATTCCTTTAGATCCTTTCTATTTGGAATATATTGCCAAACAATATGATTTTGATTTAAGTATGATTCATACCGCAGGACATATAAATATGCGCATGCCACATTATATGTATATCAAAATTGCAACTGCCCTAAATAGACAGAAGAAAGCTGTCAATGGAAGCAAAGTTCTCTTTTTAGGTGTGGCTTATAAAGCCAATATCGACGATGAGAGAGAGTCGCCAGCACTTGCTATTATGGATACAGTATCACATAAAGGTGGAATTATTTCTTATAATGATCCTTATATTCCTTCTGTTACAACACATGCCAACAAAAAATATAAATCAATAGAACTTACTGCGGAGAATCTACAAAATGCAGATGTGGTTGTAATCACCACTAATCATTCGGCTTATGATGCAGATTTCATTGAGAAGAATGCACAACTAATTGTTGATTTTAGAAATGTGATTGCGGAGAGCAGCGAAAAAGTATATAAGCTATAAGTTGATAATTGACAGTTGACAGTTGATAGCTAAATAATTATTGAAATGGATAAAGAAGAGGATAATCGGGTGGCACCGAAGTCTTATGCTTTTGCATTAAGAATCATAAAGCTGTATAAGTTTCTGATTGGTGAGAAGAAAGAATACGTTTTATCTAAACAGATTCTTAGAAGCGGGACTGCTATAGGTGCTCTCATAAAAGAAGCTGAACATGCACAATCAAGAGCAGACTTCATCCATAAAATGAACATTGCATTGAAAGAGGCTAACGAAACAGTGTACTGGTTGATGCTGTTAAAAGATAGTGAATATATAGATGTAAGTAGCTTTAATTCAATTCATGATGATTGTGTTGAAGTGTTGAAAATGCTTATCTCTATAGTAAAAACAAGTAAAATAAATAGTTGATAGTTGACAGTTAATAATGAAAATTATCAACTATCAATTTTCAACTGTCAACTATACAAACAATTCGTGTCATTCGTGAATAATTCGTGTAATTGATATAAATAAATAATATGAATATAAAAAAGATATGCGTAATAGGAGGCGGCCGCTGGGGTCAAAACCATATACGTACACTGTTTCAAATGGGTGCTTTAGGTGGAATAGTTGAATCTAATCCAACTCGTTTAGAAGAACTCCAAGAAAAATATCCAGTTGAAGGATTTACTGATTTAAACACAGCTATGGCTCATGGGTTCGATGGCTATACTATAGCCGCACCCGCTCCTTTCCACTTTGATATAGCAAAAACTTTGCTCACCAAAGGTCAGCATGTATTAGTGGAAAAACCACTTACACTTTCTGCTGAATCCTCTAAAGAGCTTGTCGAGATTGCAAAAGAGAACAATGCCCAACTAATGGTAGGGCATGTTCTACTGTTTCATCCTGCTATCCGTAAGATTAAGGAATTAATAGATGATGGAAAAATTGGAAAACTAAATTACATCTATTCAAATAGATTGAATTTAGGTACTGTTCGGACGGAAGAGAATGTTTTTTGGTCACTCGCTCCTCACGATGTTTCAATTTTCGACTATTTTGTTGGTAAACCAGCACTATCTATTGAAGCAAGTGGACAAAAGTTCCTACAACCGACTGTTTATGATTCTACTTTAGCTCAATTGACTTACCCCAATAATGTACATGGGCACATTTTCGCCTCTTGGTTTCATCCTTTCAAAGAACATCGTTTAGTGGTTGTTGGTAGTAAAGGAATGCTATCTTTTGAAGACTCAAGTATAGATAAAAATATTGTGTTCCACAATAAACAAATCGAGTTTGATAATGGAGTACCTGTAAAGGTAGAGCATCCCGATGAAATTATACCGTATGAGAAAAAAATGGCACTCACGGAAGAACTTGCCTACTTTGTGAATAACTTAGATGGTAAAATTGAGATAGCCGATGGTAAATCAGGATATGAAGTAGTGAAAGTATTAGAAAAAGTACAACAACTACTAGACGAGAAAGAGTAAATAGTTTTGAGTAACAAGAACACCAATTTAATTAACCTGCAAAAGGGTTAAATCAACCACAATTAGTGTCATTCGTAAAAATTTGTGCAATTAGCAATACTTATAGATATCACATAATTCCAAATACAAAATCAACAAAAATAGAAACTACAATAACAATGGAGAGAGATTATTTTGTACACGAAAGTAGTTACGTCGATGAAAACGTAACCATCGGCAAAGGCACCAAAATATGGCATTTCTGCCACGTACAGCCAGGAGCCGTATTAGGAGAAAATTGCTCCCTTGGTCAAAACGTAAACGTAGCCA
>CAYVWK010000225.1:0-3091 GCA_964455235.1 uncultured Paludibacter sp. | reverse complement strand
TTTCTTCTCAATTAAAAAAAACCAACATCAGCGAATACCTGCTTTATATGTGGCAGGTGGAGGATGTTTTACGTGCATTTCAATTTGACATTGAAAAAATAAAAATGCATGTGATAGCTCGATTTAATATCAATGATGAAGTTCAGTATCAGGAGCTTGTGGAGTGGTACGAGAATTTGATTGAAATGATGCGTATAGAAAATATTGAACAGCATGGACATTTGCAAATCAATAAAAACACCTTGCAAGATTTGAATGAGTTTCATTTTACCTTGTTGAAATCCAATCAAATACCAGCTTATAATGCGAAGTTTTATCATATACTCCCTTATCTTAATCAACTCAAACAGAAGTCGAAACCCGAACTAAGCGATATCGAACTATGCTTCAATTTTCAATATGGCTTTTTATTATTGAAGATGAATAAGCAAGAAATCTCCACAGAAACGCTAAAAACGCAACAAGAAATAGCAAAGTTTATGGTACTGTTAAATAAGTACTATCATGATTATCAGACAGGTAAGTTAGAGTTGATATAATAATCAGTCGAAATTTTGCTTCATCTGATATTATCTTTTAACTTTGTACGGAGAAATCTGAGAAATGACATAAACATTGAATCATTATGATTCATTGGTATGCAAGTAAAAGAAACATAGATTATCATATAGTATAAACCGCTGGTGTTAAAATCATTGATTAACATATTGACACATTGGCACATCGGCATATCGACACATTATTTATGAAAGGCATTATTCTAGCTGGTGGATCAGGTACCCGTCTTTACCCCATCACCAAAAGTATCTCTAAACAAATTATTCCAGTGTATGATAAACCCATGATTTACTATCCTTTATCCGTGTTGATGTTGGCTGGTATCAGGGAAATTCTTATCATTTCTACTCCTCAGGATATCCATTTGTATGAAAATTTATTAGGAGATGGGACCAGTTTAGGAATCCGTCTGGAATATGCTATTCAACCCTCACCAGATGGTTTAGCACAAGCTTTTATCATCGGAAAGGATTTTATTGGTGATGATTCAGCTTGTATGATTTTGGGTGATAATATTTTCTACGGATATGATTTTTCTAGAACATTAAGGGAAGCTGCCCAAATTAAAGATGGTGCAATTGTTTTTGGATATTATGTGAATGACCCACAACGCTATGGTGTTGCTGAGTTCGATAAAAACGGTAAAGTGCTGAGTTTGGAGGAGAAACCTGAAAACCCCAAGTCGAATTATGCAGTGACTGGCCTTTATTTTTACAGCAATGATGTGGTGGAAAAGGTGAAATTGGTGAAACCTTCTAAGCGTGGTGAGTTGGAAATCACCGACTTAAATAAAATATATTTGGAAGAAGGACGTTTAAATGTGAAGATCATGGGACGCGGTATGGCTTGGTTGGATACGGGTACGCAAGATAGTCTGCTAGAGGCTTCTAACTACATTTCAACCATCGAAAATCGACAAGGATTGAAAGTTGCTTGTTTGGAGGAAATAGCCTATCGTAACGGGTTTATTGATAAAGAACAACTGTTAAGTTTAGGTAATCAACTGAAGAATAGTCAGTACGGACAATATCTTCTCAAAATAGCAAAAGAAATTTAGTGTTAATTATAATATTATCAGCATAAATATATGGAGATTATTCAAACTCCTATTCAAGGTTTATTAATTATTAAACCCCGTGTATTCGAGGATGAACGGGGTTATTTTTATGAGTCATTTAATCGTAAAAAATTTGCTAATTTAGGTGTTCATATCGATCTTTGTCAGGATAATCAGTCTAAGTCTTCTTATGGCGTGGTGCGCGGACTCCACTATCAACTTCACCCCTATAGTCAGTCGAAGTTGGTATCGGCAATTCGTGGTACTGTTTGGGATGTAGCGGTTGATTTACGTAAAGATTCGCCTACATTCGGACAATGGTATGGCATCGAACTGTCAGAGGAAAATAAGCTGCAATTTTTAATTCCTAAGGGATTTGCACATGGTTTTTCTGTCTTATCAGAAATAGCTGTTTTCTCCTATAAGTGTGATGAATACTACAATCCCCAAAGTGAAGCGGGTATTATTTACAATGATGTAAGTTTGAATGTGGATTGGAAAATCCCACTTGATAAAGCAATTGTTTCAGATAAAGATAAGATATTACCATCTTTTCAGGAAGCAAGAATGAATTTCTAAACCGCAATTTTTTATCATCAAAAGGGTATTATGCAAACAATATTAGTCACAGGTAGTAAAGGACAACTCGGTAGCGAACTGCAACAGCTTGTTAGTCAGTATGCTAACTATAAGTTTGTGTTTACTGATGTGGAAGAACTGGATATTACCAATGCTGCTGCTGTGAATCAATTTTTTGCTACACAAACTTTTGATTATCTAGTAAATTGTGCTGCTTATACTGCTGTTGATAAAGCAGAGGAGGATATGGAGCTGTGCTATAAAATCAATGATGATGCGGTGGCTATACTTGGCCGAGCTTGTGCTGCCCACCAAGTAAAGATGATACATATCTCTACCGATTATGTGTTTGATGGTACATCCTATCTCCCTTATACCGAAGATATGCCTGTCAACCCTACATCTGTTTATGGTAAATCGAAATTGGCAGGTGAGCAATCTTTGCATGCTGTTAATCCAGAAGCGATTATCATTCGCACCTCTTGGCTGTATTCATCTTTCGGAACTAATTTCGTCAAAACCATGCTGCGTCTCGGACAAGAACGCGATAGTTTAAAGGTGATATTTGATCAGGTAGGAACGCCCACTTATGCAGCAGATTTAGCTTCTGCTATTATGCAAATCATTACCACCGAGAGCTTTGTGCCAGGCATCTATCACTTCTCCAACGAAGGTGTTTGCAGTTGGTATGATTTCACCATCGCTATTTTGAAGGCGAAAAACATCAGCTGCGAGGTGTTGCCCATCGAAAGCAAAGATTATCCAGTCCGCACTCCACGCCCGCACTACAGTGTCCTCAATAAAGCCAAAATAAAAGCTACCTACAATTTGCAGATAGCTCATTGGGAAGAGGCGTTGTTGAGGTGTTTGGGG
The DNA here is from genome assembly GCA_964455235.1 of uncultured Paludibacter sp. Lineage (GTDB taxonomy): Bacteria > Bacteroidota > Bacteroidia > Bacteroidales > Paludibacteraceae > Paludibacter. The sequence goes on along the minus strand of CAYVWK010000225.1, from coordinate 24 downwards.
GTGTTGAGTTGTTGAGTTGTTGAG
>CAYVWK010000224.1:0-3092 GCA_964455235.1 uncultured Paludibacter sp. | reverse complement strand
TTTAACGTTTTTTTTAATCAAAAGTAAGTAAATTTTGAGTACATTTGCGCGGAAAATTTCTGATAGCAAAGATGTATGAGCTGATAAGTTCTTGATTGACTCTGAAATTTATTTTCCTTATTTATCCAATTAAAATATTTCTGATGGAGAATTCTTTTTTTAGCAAGTTCAAACCTAAAGAACCCAAATTTTTCCCACTCTTAGAAGGTATTGCAAACGTGATACTTGAGGCTTCCAAATTTATGATAGAGTTTATCGAAAACGGTACTCCAGAAAATGCCGAAAGTTATTTTCATAAAATAAAGGATGAAGAACGAAAAGGGGATGTTTTAACAAATAAAATATTCGATGAATTAAATGTTACTTTCATCACTCCCTTTGATAGGGAAGACATTCACATGCTGGCCAATCGAATGGATGATGTGACAGATTATATTAATAGTGCTGCCAAACGCATCTATCTATATAAACCCAAAGAAATGCCTCCTGGCTCAAAAGAATTAGCTGAAATTATTAAAGAAGGTGCTGAGACCCTAGTAAAATCTATTGATGAATTAGATATTTTAAAAAAGAGCAGAAAAAGAGTCTCTCAATATGCATCTAATTTGCATATATTAGAAAATAAAGCAGATGATATTTTTGATGGATTTCTGATTAATCTTTTTGAAAATCAGAAGGATAGCGTAGAACTCATCAAACAAAAAGAAATTATGTATGAGCTTGAAAAAGCCACTGACACCATAGAAGATGTGGGTAAAATCATTAGAACTATTATCGTAAAATATATGCATAATAAAATGGTTTTATTAGTGTTAAACAGTTCATCACCTAAGATATTGATAGCATGACTCTGCTCATTATAGTTATTGTACTTGCACTTGTATTTGATTTTATCAATGGGTTTCACGATGCTGCCAATTCGATTGCTACGGTTGTTTCAACTAAAGTATTAACGCCTTTTCAAGCTGTTTTATGGGCTGCATTTTTTAATTTTGTGGCTTTTTTTATTGCAAAGTATATTATTGGAGAATTTGGTATTGCTGATACTGTTTCTAAAACTGTAGAAGCTGAATACATCACCTTACCTATCATTTTATCAGGACTGATTGCTGCCATTGTGTGGAATTTGATAACTTGGTGGTTTGGTATTCCATCCTCTTCATCACACACACTGATTGGAGGTTTTGCAGGTGCTGCTATTGCTGCTGTAGGACTTCATTCCATCCACACACAAACAATTTTGCTGATTACTTCGTTTATTGTAATAGCTCCGCTCATTGGTCTAATAGCAGGTGTAATTATTAGTGTGATAACTTTGTATGCGGCACGGAAATCCAATCCTCACAAGTCAAATTCAAGATTTAAACGCTTGCAATTAGTGTCATCTGCTTTGTTAAGTATTGGGCATGGCTTAAATGATTCTCAAAAAGTAATGGGCATTATCGCTGCCACTTTAATTGCTTATACGATGCAAAATCCAGATGTTCCACATTGGCTTCATCTTACCCATATTAATGATATACACGATTGGGTGCCTTTTAGTTGCTTTACCGTCATATCATTAGGAACGCTATCTGGAGGTTGGAAAATCATCAAAACGATGGGAAATAATATTACCAAAATAACGCCTGTTGAAGGATTTAGTGCACAGACTGCTGGTGCTTTAACATTATTCATCACTGAAGTGTTTAAAATACCGGTTAGCACAACACACGTCATAACAGGTTCTATTATTGGTGTGGGATCAGTAAAACGCTTAGCCGCTGTACGATGGGGCGTCACGCGTAACTTAATGGTGGCATGGATTATAACCATCCCTATCAGCGCATTTATTGCTGCTGTAACGTATTATACGGTGGGGGTGTTGTTATGATGTGCCGATGTGAATAATGAGACTAATGTGAATAATGAAGTTAAAGAAGTTAGGGGTTATTAACCTGTAACAAACAACCAGTAACAAGTAACTAAAATTAATGAACAACTAAATAAAAAATAATTATGAGTAAAATTGAAAAAATTATCGCACGTGAAGTATTAGATTCTCGTGGAAATCCAACTGTTGAAGTGGATGTACTTTTAGAAAGTGGTGTAATCGGTCGTGCAGCTGTTCCATCAGGTGCTTCTACTGGTGAACATGAAGCTTTAGAGCTTCGCGATGGTGATAAATCTCGCTATCTTGGTAAAGGTGTGTTGAAAGCAGTTGAAAATGTAAATACTGTCATTGCTCCAGCATTGGAGGGTGTAGATGCACAACAACAACGTGCTATCGACCTAAAAATGATTGAAATGGACGGTACAAGCACTAAATCTAAATTAGGTGCTAACGCTATTCTTGGCGTTTCTATGGCTGTTGCTAAAGCTGCTGCTGAATACCTTGGCTTACCTCTTTATCGTTATATCGGTGGTACTAACGCGTTTACTTTGCCTGTTCCTATGATGAATATCATCAATGGCGGTTCTCACTCTGATGCTCCTATCGCTTTCCAAGAGTTTATGATTCGCCCTGTAGGTGCTAAATCATTCCGCGAAGGTCTGCGCATGGGTGCTGAAGTTTTCCACGCACTAAGCAAAGTGTTGAGAGAACGTGGTTTAAGCACAGCTGTAGGTGATGAAGGTGGTTTCGCTCCTAACCTTGAAGGTGGTACTGAAGATGCTTTAAACTCTATCTTGAAAGCGATTGAATTAGCTGGTTATAAACCAGGTCAAGATGTTACTATTGCTTTAGACTGTGCAGCATCTGAGTTCTATAAAGATGGCATTTATGACTATTCTAAATTTGAAGGTCCTAATGGTCAGAAACTTAACTCAACACAACAAGCCAATTACCTTGCTGATTTGATTGCTAAATATCCTATCGACTCTATCGAAGATGGTATGCATGAAAATGACTGGGATGGTTGGAAAGTTTTAACTGATACAATTGGTGATAAATGTCAATTAGTTGGTGATGACCTATTCGTAACCAATGTTGAATACCTGAAAAAAGGTATTGATTTAGGTTGTGCTAACTCTATTTTGATTAAAGTGAACCAAATTGGTACTTTATCAGAGACTTTAGATGCTATTGAAATGGCTCACCGCGCTGGTTATAC
>CAYVWK010000223.1:0-3110 GCA_964455235.1 uncultured Paludibacter sp. | reverse complement strand
ACCGGTGATTATTCGATCGATTTATCAGGCTCTTGAGCAAATGGGCTTTGTTCAAGGCAATATTTTAGAGCCGGCCTGTGGCGTTGGTAATTTTCTCGGTCTGCTGCCGGAAAGCATGACAGACAGCAAGCTTTACGGAGTGGAGCTGGACGATATCTCCGGCAGAATTGCCAGACAGCTTTACCAGCGCTGCAGCATTGCAATTAAAGGCTATGAAAAGGCAGAGTTTCCTGATAACTTTTTTGACGTTGCCATTGGAAATGTGCCCTTTGGTCAGTTTAAGGTTGCCGACCGTCGATATGATAGGCTCAACCTGCCCATCCATGAATATTTTATTGCGAAAACATTGGATAAGGTTCGCCCGGGCGGCGTGGTCGCCTTCGTTATCTCCAGCTTTACAATGGATAAGCGCACTGTTTCCACCCGAAAATATATTGCACAGCGAGCAGAACTGTTGGGGGCTATAAGGCTTCCCAATAATGCTTTCAAGGCTGCGGCGGGCACAGAGGTCACAGCGGATATTCTGTTTTTACAAAAACGTGACCGCATGACGGATATTGAGCCGGAATGGGTACATATAGCAACAGATGATAAGGGTATTCTGCAAAACAGTTATTTCATAGACAACCCGGATATGATTTTGGGCGAGATGAAGATGGTGTCCGGACCCTTTGGACCGGAGACAGCCTGCGTGGCTTATCCGGATCAAGACTTGGAAGCGCTGCTTTCCAATGCCATCCAGAACATTCAGGCAGAAATCATGGAATATGACCGTGAAGAAGAACTTGACAGCGAGGATAAATCCATCGAGGCAGACCCCTATGTTCGCAACTTTTCCTATACTATTGCAGACGGACAGATTTACTATAGGGAAAACAGCCGTATGATTCCGGTGGAGGTATCCAAAACCGCTGAAAGCCGTATCCGTGGCATGATTAATCTGCGGGACTGTGTCCGCACCCTGATTGAATACCAGACAGAGGATTTCCCAGATACAGAAATTAAGGAACAACAAGTCAAGCTAAATGCGCTTTATGATCAATTTACCCGTGAATACGGTCTTATTAATTCCCGAGGCAACGCCATTGCCTTTGACCAAGACAGCTCATATTTCTTACTGTGTTCCCTGGAGATACTGGATGAGGAAGGAAATCTTAAACGCAAGGCAGATTTGTTTACAAAGCGCACAATCCGCTGCCACCGACCAGCCGAAAAAGTAGATACTGCCGTGGAGGCTCTTGCCTTATCCATCGGAGAAAAAGCAAGAATTGATATGAAATATATGGAGGGGCTAACCGGTAAAAGTGAAGAGACTCTGTTTGCAGATCTCACGGGTGTGGTATTTCTAAATCCGGATTACACCGAGGGCGTAAATAATAAGTATCTGCCGGCAGATGAATACCTCTCGGGCAATGTACGTCAAAAGTTGGCTATCGCCAAGGAAAAGGCAGACGGCGACCCAAGGTTTCAAGTAAACGCAGATGCCTTGACACAGGTGCAGCCGGTTGATTTGACTGCCAGTGAAATATCAATTCGTCTGGGTGCCACATGGCTTAGTCCGGATTATATACGACAGTTTATCTTTGAAACTTTGGGTACGCCACGCAGCGCCCAATGGAAGATTAAGGTGCATTATTCTAAAATCACCGGCGAGTGGCGGATTGAGGGGAAAACTCAGGATCGGGGCAATATCAAGGCGTTTAACACCTATGGCAGCAAGCGCGCAAGCGCTTATGAAATAATTGAAGACAGCTTGAATTTGAAGGATGTCCGCATTTTCGATTATGTTTATGATGAAAGCGGAAACAGAACAGCGGTTCTCAATAAAAAGGAAACGGCAATTGCCCAGAGCAAGCAGGAGCTCTTAAAAGAAAGCTTTACTGAATGGCTTTGGAAAACACCGGAGCGCAGGGAAACAATTTGCAAAACCTATAATATTCTCTTTAACTCCAATCGCCCTCGTGAGTATGACGGAAGCCATATCAGCTTTTCAGGGATGAATCCGGAAATTACCTTGCGCCGCCATCAGGTCAATGCCATTGCTCATATTCTTTATGGTGGGAACACACTGTTGGCTCATGTGGTGGGCGCTGGAAAAACCTATGAAATGGTTGCCGCTGCCATGGAATCCAAACGGCTGGGACTATGTCAAAAGTCCCTTTTTGTGGTGCCGAACCACCTGACGGAGCAATGGGCCACGGAGTTTTTGCAGCTGTATCCTGCCGCCAATATTTTGGTGGCTACAAGAAAGGATTTTGAAACAAAAAACCGTAAAAAGTTTTGCGCCAAGATTGCAACCGGCGAGTATGATGCCGTGATTATAGGTCACAGTCAATTTGAGAAAACCCCTATGAGCATAGAGCGCCAACGGGCTGTTTTGGAACAGCAGAGAGAGGAAATCCTCATGGGGATTAATGAGGCCAAGCGGAACAAGGCAGAAAACTTTACAGTTAAGCAAATGGAGAAAACTCGAAAAAACTTACAGCTAAAGATTGATAAACTCAATGACCAAAGCCGCAAGGATGACGTTGTAACCTTTGAGGAATTGGGTGTTGACCGCTTGTTTATCGATGAAAGTCATTTTTATAAAAACCTCTTTTTATACACAAAAATGCGCAATGTAGGGGGGATTGCTCAGACGGAGGCGCAAAAAAGTTCAGATCTCTATATGAAATGCCGCTACCTCGATGAATTGACCGGAGGTCGCGGCATTATTTTTGCCACGGGCACGCCAATCAGCAACAGCATGGTGGAGCTGTACACCATCCAGCGGTATTTACAAATGAATGCCCTTAAAGAGCAGGGCTTACAGCATTTTGACTCCTGGGCGGCAAACTATGGGGAAACAGTCACCGCCATTGAACTATCACCTGAAGGCACCGGCTATCGGGCAAAAACACGCTTTGCTAAGTTTTATAACCTGCCGGAGCTTATGAGCGTATTTAAAAATGTGGCAGATATACAGACAGCGGATATGTTAAAGCTGCCGGTGCCGGAGGCAAATTACCACAATGAAGCACTTAAGCCATCAGAACATCAAAAAGAAATGGTTGCGGCCTTGGCAGAGCGTGCAGAAAGGGTGCGAAACCGTGAAGTGGACAGCAGCGTGG
>CAYVWK010000222.1:0-3135 GCA_964455235.1 uncultured Paludibacter sp. | reverse complement strand
ATCGGCACATTGGCATATTGGCACATCTTCTTTACAAACTTTATAACTTTATAAACTTTCTAACTATTTATGAACAACATCGGTAAAAAAATCCTCACTTTATGTGCTGATAAAAACATCAGTATGGAAGAATTGGCTGAACGTTCAGCTCTTTCAAGTGATCAATTGGATCGTATTTTAAATAGTGACACCATTCCGTCATTAACTCCTTTAATCAAGATTGCCAGAGCTTTAGGGGTTCGCTTGGGTACTTTTTTGGATGATTCTACGGAATTGGGGGCTGCCATACATCGCAAAACGATACAAAAGGAGCCTGTTACGTTCTCCAGCCAGCTTTCAGCAAATAATTCTCATCTCGACTTTTTCTCTTTAGCTGCTAATAAGGTGGGTCGCGCGATGGAGCCTTTCATCATTGAAGTGAAAACGCCATCCGATCAAAAACCTGTGCTTTCATCGCATGAAGGCGAGGAGTTTCTCTATGTTTTAGAGGGTAGTATCAAAGTGAATTATGGTCAGGAAGTGCATATCTTAAACGCTGGTGATAGCATCTATTATGATTCTATTGTGGATCATTTAGTAACTTCCAATGGAGAGGAAACAGCCAAAATTTTGGCAGTAGTTTATATGCCTCTTTAATACTCTAATTTTGAATTTTTAGTAGATAAGTGCATGAAAGACAATAATATTCAACTGTTTGATAAGACTTTAGGTGATTGGTTAGAGCATTGGGCTGAAACAACACCCGATAAAGAATACATCGTTTATTCCGACCGCGATTTGCGCTTTACATGGAAAAATTTCAATCAGCGTGTGGATGACATGGCGAAAGGGCTGCTTGCTATAGGTGTAGAAAAGGATACGCATGTCGGAATTTGGGCGCAAAATGTGCCTGACTGGTTGACTTTCCTCTATGCTTGTGCCAAAATTGGTGCGGTAGCTATCACGGTGAACACCAATTACAAAGAGCATGAATTGGCTTTCATTCTTGAAAATTCAGATATGCATACCTTGTGTTTTACCGATGGCACACAGGGTTCTTGCTATTTAGATATTGTCTATTCTTTATTGCCTGAAATTCGCACTTCTCAGCGTGGCTATTTGAAAAGCGAACGTTTTCCATTGATGAAAAACTTAGTGTATATCGGTCAGGAGAAGTTTCGCGGGATGTATAATACGCCTGAATTACTGCTTTTAGGTCAGTCGAAAAGTAATGACGAGTTGCTGAAAGTAAAGGCACAAGTAAATTGCCATGATGTGGTGAATATGCAATATACTTCAGGTACAACAGGTTTCCCAAAAGGTGTGATGCTTTCACATCATAATATAGCTAACAATGGATATTTGACGGGCGTTCACATGAAGTTTACGCAGGATGATAAGCTTTGTATTTGCGTACCGCTTTTCCACTGTTTTGGAGTGGTATTGGCAACGATGAACTGCCTCACGCATGGTGCTACGCAAGTGATGGTTGAGCGTTTCGATCCGTTGATTACCCTCGCTTCTATCCATAAAGAAAGATGCACGGCACTTTATGGCGTTCCGACTATGTTTATTGCCGAACTGAACCACCCGATGTTTGAGATGTTCGATATGTCGTCCTTGCGCACGGGTATCATGGCAGGCGCACTTTGTCCAATGGAACTGATGCGGCAAGTGAACGAGAAAATGTTCATGGATATCACCAGTGTTTATGGCTTGACGGAATCTTCGCCAGGCATGACACAAACTCGCATAGATGATTCCTTCGAGGTTCGTTGTACAACCGTTGGTCGCCCCTACGAGTTTACCGAAGTCGCCATTATCGACCCTACTACTGGAGAAGAATGTCCAGTTGGTGTGGAAGGTGAGGTATGTTGTCGCGGTTATTTAGTGATGAAGGGCTATTATAAAAACCCCGAAGCAACCGCACAGGTTATCGACAAAGATGGTTGGCTGCACTCTGGCGATTTAGGTGTAAAAGATGAACATGGTCATTACCGCATCACTGGTCGTATCAAGGATATGATTATCCGTGGCGGTGAAAACATCTCCCCAAAAGAAGTAGAAGATTTCTTATACTTGATGCCTGGTGTTCAGGATGTGCAAGTTGTAGCTGTTAAATCACCTCGCTATGGTGAGGATGTTGGTGCATTCATCATTCCAAAAGAAGGCTATCACTTTGAAGCAGAGGATGTTCGTGACTTTTGCATGAATAAAATCGCACGTTATAAAATCCCCAGATATGTTTTTAGCGTCAAAGAATATCCTTTAACGGGTAGTGGTAAAATTCAGAAATTCAAATTGCGTGAAATGATTTTGGAGATGTGTGAGGAGAGGGGTATAGAGATAGTATAATTATCAAACTTACTTCCGCCCAAAATCAGCAGGAATTTCACCCCATTTTTCAGTATCCCATTTCAAGATTTGAGTGGAGTATTCATTGGTGAGCAACCATTTCTCAGCACGAGCTATCAGATCGAAAATCTCTGCATTATAGGCTGTTTGAGCCAAAGTTGTTTTCGCCCTTTTATTGCGTACCCATGCCAAAGCTGTTTTGCTATCTGTATAAATAGGGATATCCAACCCTCTTTGTTTCAACAACGCTAATCCGTGCACTAAAGCCAAAAACTCACCTATATTATTGGTGCCATCTTCCAAAGGACCTTTATGAAAAATCTCTTCGCCCGTTTGCACATATACCCCTCTATATTCCATCAAACCAGGGTTCCCGCTACAAGCAGCATCCACGGACAAACTATCTTGAATAGGTTGTTGCGACAGATTGAAGAGTGCAGATTGAGAGTTGCTATTAGGTTTATTTGAGTTGTTCCTCTTGATAAAATTCCAATAAGATGACTGAAAAGCCTTAGTTGCTTCCTCTAAACTTGCAAAACCCTTATATTGAGCACCTTCAAACCCATGAACTTGCTTTTTGCACTCATCCCAAGTAGGATAAATCCCAGGTTTCACACCCTTCCACACCACGAAAAATTTATTTTTGCTTTTTGCCATAAATTATTGTACTTTTGCCACACTTTTCTAAAAATCTAATTAGGCCCTGTAGTTCAATGGATAGAATGGAAGTTTCCTAAACTTTAGATTCGGGTTCGATTCCCGGCGGGGCTACTTTTCTTATCAAAATTTGCGACAAAGATA
>CAYVWK010000221.1:0-3138 GCA_964455235.1 uncultured Paludibacter sp. | reverse complement strand
ATAGGTTTCACGTCGATTTGAGAACCTGGCAAGAAAGCTTCAATTCCAAATACATCTACGATCATACCACCTTTGGTGCGGCATTTTACGAACCCTTTTACGATTTCTTGTGTTTCTAATGCTTCGTTTACGCGATCCCATGAACGAGTTGCGCGTGCTTGTTTGTGTGAAAGGATAAGCTGTCCTCTTTTATCTTCTTGACTTTCAATGTAAACTTCTACAATATCACCTACTTTTAAGTCAGGATTGTAGCGGAACTCACTGACTGGAATAATACCATCAGATTTGTAACCTACGTTTACAACCACTTCTTTTTTGTTAAGAGAAATTACGGTTCCATCAACAACTTCTTTGTCTTTGATAGCTGTTAATGTGCTGTCGTATAAGTCGATAAGTTGATTTTTGTCAGGATGAGCAACATCTTCACCTTGCTCATAAGCATCCCAATCAAATTCAGCTTCTTCAGCTTTTTCCTCTACCTTAACTTCAGCTTTTACTTCTTCTGCTGGAGCCTCTTCAATAACTTCTAGATCCTTCGCAGGCTCAGGACGCTCCGCGATTTCTTCAGTAGCAATAACTTCCTCAGTTTCTTCTACCTTAACTTCCTCAGCAGCAGCAACTTCCTCGGTAACTTCTACTTTAATCTCTTCTTGTTTTGGCTCTTCTGCCGGATTTAAATTTTCACTCATTTTACTTGTTCTTAAATAAATAGTGGTTAGACATTATATTGATTATAAAAAAATGCGGTCGCAAAGGTACATAAAACTATTTAAAATACCATCATAAACCGTTAACATTCTGAATTTTAACGTTTTTCTTAGAAGCTACTATAGATGATGTCGGTCTTGATGGCTTTTGTACTATGACTTCCACCATAAATGGTTGCAGCATTCATTAAAAATTGCTGTGCTACTTCTGTCACGTTGTTGTTACTGTTAACCGTTAGTCGAACGGGCACCATAATAAAATTGACAAAGTCTTGAGCGTCTGTATTAGTAGCTTTAGCTTGTTTAAGTTCGTGCGAGATAAACCCAGCCATGTCAAATGCATAGGAGTATTCATATTTGCCAGTATCACTATTCTTGATTGGTGCATAAGTACCTAAAATAGCACAAGTATCTGTAGGCAATTCTTTTTGGATAAAAAAACGATTTAATGCTGATTCTTTGACTAACAGGATGTTAGCAGGTATATTTTGTGTGAGACTTGCTGCTTCTGGAATATCAATATTCACCCTTAAGTTTGCATTATTGATGACTAATCTAAGGTCTTTTTTCTCTATCGTCGTTTGCATTTCTTTTAAAGGAAGTTGAATACGAGCATAAACATTAGCTGGAGATGATAGGTAGTGAATTTGCTCAGCCTGACTTTCTAAGTTACTTAAAACCTGAGCTTTATCAGGGTGTAAAAAACGGTTGACTTGTCGCACCCAACTACTAGCTGGGAAGGTGGTTGATAAGTTTACCTGTACAGTAGAATCTTGACCTTCAGAGTCTTTTACCGTATAGTTATAATGATGATAATAATTCAAATCTATCTGACTTACATACAACATAGAGGCAGAACCAAAATCTGTAGTTATGTATAATCCCTTAAAGAAGTCAAAAAACAAACTATCGCTCGAATAGGCATCAGCAGGAGGATTGGTAAATCGCTGCAAAAAATCATCACTTAGCTTAATACTAACATAAGTTGAATCACTTGATCCTGTAGAACTTACTGCTGAAAATGTTTTCTCACCTAATAATAAAGTTGGATTGGATTTATCTACATAGTCAGTAGGGTCGAGATTAGTAGGGTAGGGAGTCGAGAAATCAAATGTCTTTTTATTCATCTCGTACACACTTACATTCATAGGTGAGTACTTATCACCAAAATAGGTGCGATAATAGAAAGTCAGTACAATAGAATCCGACACGGTATTAGCGGGAAATGCATAGTCTTTAGGATGTTCTACCTGCGCCAATATATCAGCATGCGTAGTCCCATAAACGGGATCGTAGAATGTCCCTAATAAAAATGAATCAGGACGAGAGTACATAAAATCGACCTCGTAATTTTCCGATGTGATATCGAATTGTGCATATCCAACCTGAATTTTGTCACCCGCAGGTTGTATGCTACTTCCAATTTGTGTCAGACTATTGTCGTCTTTGCACGCTGTGAAAATAAGCAGCAAAGACATCAAAATTATAAAAGAATATTTATTCATAAGTGAATTAAGTGACTGTAAATCTTTTGATTACCTAATACTTTGATAGAATCTGAGGTATTCATCCACATAATCTTCATCTGGAACATAAGGGAGGAATTTCTTTTTTTGCTCATCCACATAAGCTAGTACCTCTTGGTTTGTATTAGGAGCTGATTGTATAACACCATCTGAAAAATCAATAGCAAGTTTGCTGAGAGCCACATAATCAATTTCTTTATTTCTGATTTGTTTCAGATGTTTGTTTTCAATTCCTTCTAATTTCAATTTATCAACGAAGAGCTCTCTAAACGGCTGTTTAAAATCATCTTCAAATAAAGAATAAACTACTTTTGAGTTTTTGAAGAAGGGGTCTTCATTATATGCTTTTTTGATGTAAAGGGGTGCAAGAGCCGACATCCAACCTAAACAATGGATAATATCGGGCGTCCAACGCAACTTTTTGACAGTCTCCATCACACCTCGAATAAAGAAAATACTTCTTTCATCATTATCTATAAACTCCTCGCCACTTTCATCTGTTGTAGTGAATTTTCTCTGAAAGAAGTCCTCGTTATCAATAAAATAAACTTGCAAACGTGCAGCTTGAATAGATGCAACCTTGATGATTAGCGGATGATCGGTATCATCAATAATCAAATTCATACCCGATAGTCTAATCACTTCATGCAGTTGGTTTCTTCTCTCATTTACATTTCCAAATTTAGGCATAAACGTACGCGTTTCTTTTCCTCTTTCCTGCACAGCCTGAGGTAAATATCGTCCCATATCTGCAATGGGAGACTCAGGTAGATAAGGGAAAATTTCTTGAGAAATGTATAAAATCTTCTTTACTTTTTTCATCTTAACTAATCAGCCTTTCCTTTTTAAATTTTAAAAAATAAACATACAAAGATACGCAAATTTTTTGGAATATAGTTTTTTAT
>CAYVWK010000220.1:0-3142 GCA_964455235.1 uncultured Paludibacter sp. | reverse complement strand
CAAACAGCGAAAGGCCTTCAATATTTTGCTAACAGTTTACCAACACTGTGCAAAAGAGGGTTTTATTTGTAAAAATTTTGCTTTACAATAAGACTGGAGGATAATCATGGGAGTACGGTTTCATCGGTCTGTAAAAATTATAAAAGGGGTTAGACTGAACATCTCAAAAAAAGGACTTGGTGTTTCTGTAGGACCACGAGGAGCAAAGGTCTCTTTTGGTCCTAGTGGGATGTATACTAATGTAGGAGTTTCGGGAACTGGATTATATATTCGAAATAAGATTAACAGTTCAACCAGAGAAAATTCTAATACTCCAACGCCAACATCAACAGGTACCACGGATAGACATTTTGATGTTCAAGTTTCAATCGATGATGAGACCGGGATTGAGTCAGTGAAGATGTTTGACCGAGGTCAGGAAGTAACAGATGTATCTCTGTTGCGGAAGCTAAGAGCTGAGCCAATATTTAAAGAAAGATTAACAAAGTTAAGAGAAAAGACTCAATCTGAAATTGAAGAGAAGACGAATGTATTGATTCAGATACACAAATATTCATCATCCTTACCTGATTGGGATAAAGTCAGAGAAGATTACGCTACTCAGAGGCCAAAAAGATATGAAAGGCGAAAGTTCTCAATCGAAAAACCTACAAAAGAAAATGCATATCAGATTTTGGAAGACGAAGCTTATAAAACAGTAAAGGCAATCTTTGGCCTCAAGAAAAAACGGGAAGAGTTCATAGAACAAAGACTAGAGAAGTATTTTGAAGGTGAACTCATTAAATGGCAAAGAGAAAAAGATGCCTTTGAAGAACAAGAGGACGAGATTGAAGTAGCTAAGAATAACCAATTCCAAGAAGAGTTTAATGCATGGAAGAGTGAATTACAGAGTATACTACAGCCTACTGTAGAATTTATCTCCCAAAAACTTAATGAGTATCTTTCTGAGATCGAATTACCAGTAGAATTTTCAGTTTCATTTGAGGTGCTCGATAATGGCCGTAAAATATATCTTGATATCGACCTCCCTGAGATTGAAGATTTTCCTCAGAAAAAATCACGGATTCTTTCAACTGGGAAACTCTCCTTAAAGAATAAAACCCCGAAAGAGATGAAACTTGACTACTTGAAAAGTGTTTCTGGAATGAGTATCTATTTTGCGTCTATTGGTTTTTCAATATCTCCCAAAGTTGAAGAAGTCATTGTATCTGGTTATACGCAGAGAATTAACAAAGCGACCGGTAGTGTTGATGATGAGTATGTCTATTCAGTGAAATACGATTATCTGAGATTCAAAGACTTGGATGTTGGCAATATTGAACCTAATTTAACATTAGAATCCTTTGAACATCGAATCGATAGTAATTCGCAATATGATTTACGTCCCATAATACCCTTTGAGATTAATGTATTAGGTGCATAAGTTAAATTAACCACGGGGAGGGAGAAAATATAATGAGATGGATGGATATTACTGATAACAATGAGAAGCCATCATTTCCGAATAAATTTTGGGGAAGATTTAGCGAAGTAAAGATACCAGAAGGCACATTCTGGGCTGACACTATTGTCCATGTAAAAGATGATCCAATGAAACGCATTGAGTTGGGTCTTTCATTCCTACCATATCCAGCGGCTTTTTCGGAATCATGCAAAGGGATAAGAAAACTGATTAGTGAAAGATCTAGACTCAAGCAGAATATTGATGTCGAATTGGAGTCTTTATATCAATTAGCGGTTATACACTCGATGTTAGTTCCTTATTCAGAGAAATTAAATGTTGCTGGTTATAATGTTATGGAAATGATTCCTGGGAATTTGTTGTTTAATCTTAATTTCACTTATTCGGACATTGGATATGAGAAAATCCAACTCCTTGGGAAAAGTGATATTACTAAACTTGTTACCCTATACGGGCAACCAAAAAGACACTCCACTCTGAATGAAATGTATAGAGATATTTGGGATAAATACGAGAAAGTTTTAGGGAGTATGCTTGAGAAAAAGCAAGAACTTTTCAAAGATAGAATTAGAAACATTCTAAGTTATTGAAATATATAAAATTAAAAGTCTTCATCACTCAGAATCTAAGGTCAATCATATTCATGCTGGAATCCACACTTTCCGCAAGCATAAAAACGCTTTTTCTTACCCAATGCACCACCTAAAAGTCCGATTCCACCAAGCAATATGCCTCCTACCGCAGCTTTGCCAACACTAAATCCCTTTTTTGAAGTGTCTACAAGTTTCCAGTTTTTTCTTTCCCCACACATAGGGCATTTATTTGGGGCTTTACTCATTCTGTCCTCCTAAAAAGGCATTATGATACATTTCTTCAAAGCCGTTAGTAGGTATATTGAAATTATAGATTGATGATGAACCATAACCACTCCTTACTTCAATTCTCATCTTTACTGTGGGACTGATGACAAAGGCTTCAAATAACAGTAAGACAGCATTTCCCATTATATTATCAATTAAGATTCTCTTGTTCTGGAATGTAAACCCGAACGAGCCAAGGTCGATTATATTTCCATCATCGGTTTGAATCTTAATATGTGCTCTATCTGAACTAATGGCTGTAACCGGAATACTACTATCATATTCATATAGTTCCAAATAAACTGAATTTTTGGGTTATTCGCTGTTTCTGGTGGGTAAGACTCAATTGGGTATTCATGAATAGAGGGTAATTTGCTATGTTTAGGGCAAGGAGCAAAGCAGATGATCGACCCGCATATTCAGAAACTTTTCAGCTTGGGATTGGGCCTTGAGGAACCTTGGCGCATCACATCACTGGAGATGGTTCCGTCCGAGAAGCAGCCAACGCTGTTGGAACTCCACATACGGATCGATTTTGAGGAAGGGTCGAGTTTCCCCTGTCCAGGCTTCGACCAGGGCTGCAAGGTCCACGACACCCGGCAGAGAACCTGGAGGCATCTCAATTTCTTCCAGTATCGCTGTTACATCACGGCAAGGGTTCCCAGGGTCATCACGCCCGACGGCAAGGTGAGGACCGTCCCGGTGCCCTGGGCAAGAAGCGGCAGCGGCTTCACCTTGATGATGGAGGGGGTGATACTCACCCTTGTGAAGCATATGCCGGTCAGGACGGTTGCCCGGGAGATCGGGGAGCACGACACCA
>CAYVWK010000219.1:0-3173 GCA_964455235.1 uncultured Paludibacter sp. | reverse complement strand
TTTTACTACATAATAAGGTAGCGTTGTTTGAGCATCAGCATCCCCTTTCCATTCAAAACTACCTATTGCAGAGGAGTTTAAGCCTGTTTTATAGATGAAATTACTTGCATCTGTCCAACAAATATCAGATATGCCAATAAAACCATTATAGAAACCATGTTCAGCACCTACATCCCGATTATGCACGATTTCTATCGCTTCTTCTGTTGATAAATTTACTCTACGAATGGAACCATCGCCTGGCAAACTCCCAATATCAGAGAGGATAGTGCTGGTATGCGTTCCTGCATCAAAAATATAAAGTGTGTTAGAGCGATATTTAATATTGAAAGGATTTTTTCCTGCATCTATAGTGGTTTGCGCATAATCCTCAAAGCCTTTGTCGTACATCCTTTGGCGTAGAATTTTACCATTTGCCTGCGCCATCAACAAGCTTCTAGCGGGAACATCTTCTACAAAAAAAGTTTTACTTATAGGATGGATAGAATCACCTACTTGAACAGTTAAATGCACTGTTTCTTCTACATTAGTCTTAGAAAAATAGACATCTAAAGAAGCTTTTGTTGATTTGCCATTTGCTATATCGCTGCTATGAGCATTCTCAGAAAACGTCCAATCATACTTCACAGTATAACCATAAGGATTGTAAACCAGTACTTTAAAAGTCGCTTCTTGATAATATTTTACAGTTTCCCCTTCAATACTGATAGTTGGAATCGTATCGTAAATAGTGATTTTTTTCTTGGTGATATAATGCTTGTTAGAGTCAATCATCAAGGTGATATTGTATTCACCAGGCAATTTATAGGTATAAGTAGGGTTTTTTAATCGAGATTTACTACCATCACCAAACTCCCAATTCCACAGTTCCCCTTCTTCTGTGAGATTTGTAAAGGTGATTTTCTCTCCTGCTTTAGGCATTTCTGGTGAATAGCTAAAATCGGGATCTATAGGAGTTTTACAGCTGAAAATCAATACGATAGCTGAAACTAATATGATTGCTTTTTGCAATTTTGAAGAGTAAGTTTGCATACTAATATCTATAAAAATAAGGATGTAAATTCAACCTGCAAATATAAACATTTATTGTTGATGCTCATTTGTAAAAAACAGTTTAATAAGTTAATTTTACCTTTTGCATGGGTGCAAATCGTAAAATGGTGGAGTTTTTTAGTAATTTTGCAGACCAAAAATTGGAAATTTTGTTTATAGAGTTTAGTTGAATGCCTAATTTAGCACCTCCCCATCATTTAAGTCAAGAAAAAATTGGCAAATTAATTTGGCAGTACTCCATCCCCTCCATTGTGGGCATGGTGGTAATGTCCATTTATAATGTTGTCGATCGTGTTTTTATAGGACAGATAGTTGGTCCGCTGGCGATTTCTGGTTTAGCATTGACCTTCCCTTTTATGATTTTACTGATGGCTTTTGGAGTTCTGATAGGTGCAGGATCAGCTTCGCGCATATCCATTACTTTAGGAGAAGGTGATGTCAAAAAGGCTGAAAATATATTAGGTAATGCCCTGATACTCACTTTTATAATTACTGGAACAGTGTCGTTTCTTACCTATATCTTTATGGGAGATTTGTTGCGACTATTCGGTGGTACTGCTGAAACGATAGGCTATGCAGAGGAGTATATGAAAATTATTGTTCCAGGAAGTATCATTTCGGCTCTCTATTATGGATTCAATAATATTATGCGCGCCACAGGCTTTCCTAAAAAGGCCATGTACACCATGTTTATAGGTGCATTTCTCAATGTGATTTTAGACGCTGTTTTTATTCTTGCCTTTGGATGGGGGATACAAGGGGCTGCTTGGGCAACCGTAATTTCGTATGCTGTTGGTTGCATTTGGGTGCTAGGTCACTTTTTTACCCCACACTCTCATATTCACTTCAAAAAAGAATATTTTAAACTGAAAAAGCAAATTGTAGCTGCAATTTTGAGTATTGGAGCTTCTCCTTTCAGTATGCAATTGGCTTCAAGTATGGTGGTTGTCTTAGTCAACACAACCTTACTTAGATACGGTGGTGATTTAGCAATTGGTGCTTTCGGTATAGTTAATAGCCTGACTATCTTAATTATACAGGTTGTTTTAGGACTGAATCAAGGGGTGCAACCCATAGTTGGTTTTAATTATGGAGCTAAGCTGTATGATAGAATGTTTTCAACCCTGAAAATTGCTTTGATTGTTGCGACTATTCTCACTACTTCAGGGTTTTTGATGGGGACTTTGTTTTCAAATTTCTCAGTTTCCTTATTTACGAATGATCAGGAGTTAATTGATATATCAGCAAATGCTCTTAGAAAAGTAATCATAATGTTCCCTATAGTTGGTTTTCAGATAGTTATAGGTAATTTCTTTCAATCTATAGGGAAGGCAAAAATCTCTATATTCCTAAGTCTTACACGCCAAATTATTTTCTTGATACCAGCAATCATCATCCTCCCTTTGTTTTTTGGACTGGACGGTGCATGGGCATCTTACCCTGTGGCAGATGGAGTTGCTGCTTTTGTGGCAGTGCTGACGTTAATGAATTTTTATAAGAAATTTAAACAGCCTTGAAACTCATATCCAAGCTCTTAACGGAATGTGTGAGTGCACCAACAGAGATATAATCAACGCCGCATTCAGCGTAAGACCGTAAAGTATCGAAAGTGATTCCACCAGAAGATTCTGTTTCAAAGCGGCCATCAATGATTTGAACGGCTTTTCTGGTATCTGCAGGAGAGAAATTATCCAACATAATGCGGTCAACGCCACCTACTTCAAGCACCTGATTCAATTCGTCAAAATTTCTGACTTCTATCTCAATCTGAAGGTTTTTACCTTTTGCACGTAAATAATCTTGTGCTCTAAGAATCGCTTTTTCGATGCCTCCAGCAAAATCTACATGATTATCTTTCAGCAAAATCATATCGTATAAACCTACTCGATGATTAACTCCACCACCAATTTTGACGGCTTCTTTTTCTAAAAGGCGTAATCCAGGTGTCGTTTTGCGTGTATCTAACACACGGGTTTTAGTGCCCTCTAAAGCCTTGACATACTGGTTGGTACGCGTCGCGACACCGCTCATACGTTGCATGATATTCAGCATTAATCGCTCTGTTTGTAAAAGTGACTGAATTTTTCCTTCTACTAGGAAAGCGATATCTCCAATTTTGA
>CAYVWK010000218.1:0-3175 GCA_964455235.1 uncultured Paludibacter sp. | reverse complement strand
GTGATTTGTAATCTCGGGGTCGTTGGTTCGAATCCGACAAGAGGCTCAAAAAAACTCCAAATAACGTATGTTGTTTGGAGTTTTTTTAATAAAAACCGCACTGTTTGTGTTGAGAAAACTCCTGTTATCAGGATTTGAGGTGTCTGAATTCGCTGTAATCTGCTGAGTCATTTGACTTACCCGAAGGCGCAGCCCGCCATTGAAAACCGACTTGTCTCGTTTCGAAAATTAGTGTTGAGTTTTCCAATCTCTAAACAATGCGGCAATGCAAATATACGCAATTTCCTTGTATATTCAACCATCCTTATTCCTTTTAATATATTTTTGGAGATAATCATAGCTTTCCTCTGGTTTTGATAAAATAATCGAATGAAAGTTTCTTGGTTACAAAATTATTTTGTATTTTTGTCGCCGTTTAAATCAAGAATTACAATATTTTATATATAAGTATATATGGCAAAGCAAACTGGAAATAAAGCTAAAAAACACGATGAATTTGAAAGTGTTGAAAATGCACTAACCGCAACAGAAGCGTTTATTGAGAAAAATCAAAAACAATTGATTACAGGTGTAGGAATTATTGCCTTATTGGTGACTGCTTTTCTCGCTTTGAATAATATGTATTTCAAACCTCGTGCTGTTGAGGCTTCCAATGAAATGTATAAAGCGCAGCTGTATTTCGCTAAAGATTCATTTGAATTAGCTCTTCAAGGTGATGACTTTGAAACTATTGGTTTTGAAGGTATCAGTTCAAAATATAGCTGGACAGCTTCTGGTAATTTAGCGAAAGCTTATGCAGGTATTTGTTTGTATAACCTTGGTGAATACGAAGATGCTGTTCGTTATCTTTCTAAATTTGATGGCGGAAAATCTTATATAGGAGTTTCTGTGACTGGTTTGATTGGTGATTGCTATGTTGAATTAGACCGTCCTGAAAAAGCATTGAAATTCTTTAAAAAAGCAGGTGAATCTAATAATGAAGCTTTGTCTCCAACATTCTTGAAAAAAGCGGGTTTTGTTTATGAATCTCTAGGACAAAATGATAAAGCGCTTACTTGCTATCAAACAATCAAAGATAAATACGCAGACAGTTTAGAAGGACAAGATATTGAAAAATATATCTCTCAATTACAATAAAAATGGCTACTCAATATCAAAATTTATCAGAATATAACCCTGATTTACTACCGTCTAAAGAAGTGCTAGTGAAGCAACGCTTTGCTATCGCTGTAGCTGATTGGAATCCTGAAATTACGCATGCTTTACTTGAAGGTGCAATTGATGGACTTACCAAACATGGTGTTTTGAAAGATAACATCAATGTGGTGCACGTACCAGGTAGTTTTGAGTTAACCTATGCTGCTAAAAAGTTTGTGTTTGATCATATCAATTCTAATAAATACGAAGCTGTAATCGTGTTAGGATGTGTTATACAAGGTGATACTCCTCATTTTGACTATGTGTGTCAAGGTGTTACACAAGGAATTACAACTCTAAATGAAATTGAAAACGCTTGTCCGGTTATTTTTGGCGTTTTAACAACTGATACTATGGAACAAGCCCTCGATAGAGCAGGCGGTAAACATGGTAATAAAGGTGTTGAAGCGGCTATCACTGCCATAAAGATGGCAAATATTAGCTGGTAGTCAATAGGTTTAGGCTAAAATATCTTCTAAATTTGGGCAGTTACCAAAGTGGCCAACTGGGGCTGACTGTAACTCAGCTGTCTTTCGACTTCGGAGGTTCGAATCCTTCACTGCCCACTATTCAATGTGCCAATGAGGACTAATGAATTACAGCAATTCCTCAATTCCTCAATTTGTTTACTTCTTCACAATTTTCATTCTTCCCTTTTCGCTCTTATTATCAGTCAGTGTTAGTATGTGTAGTCCTTTATCCCAAGTACTAGTATTGATAATTTCGCTATTATTGGATATGTTTTTCTCCATCACTTTCATTCCTACGCTATTATGAACGATAAGTGTAACTCCTTCCGCATGGGTTATAGTCAAATGATTTAATGTTGGATTGGGGTAAACTGCAATATTGTTAGCCATGTGCTGCATGGTACCATTTATCACTTTATCTACTGTAATCTCAATTGGAATCTCATCAACAATGATCGTTGTTTCATCTTCAAATTCAAACTTGACATTGCTCACTATTGCTTCGTAAGTACCTATTTCTGTTCCTATTGGGACTATATAGGCGATAGAAATAATCTGTTGATAAGTGAAGTTCTGTAACACACGATTGGCATACGCAACCGCTTTAGGCGCAATAGTGAAATCCCAAGTCCCGTTCAAATTTTCTGTAATGCTTAATGAATATTTGTCTTCGAGCGCAGGAGCGAGCGTTGTTTGTTTTGAGTCGATACCTATTCCTGCTGCCAATGTTAGGCTAAACGAACCTTCGGTAATAGAGGTGTTGGTAGGAAGACTTAATCCTAAACCGATGCTGCCTGCTCCATTGTAATCAACTGGTTTATCCGCTTCAGCTACAATTTCCTGTTTCACGGTAGAGTAGAAATAATCCCCACGACCGCTTAACGCCCAATTGGAACCATTCCAATAAAACTCTTCAACATAATAAACACGACCATTTGCTCTGATAGTTTCTCTTTTAAAATAGGGTTCAAAATCAGTTTCATTATAATCCGATACCGTATATTTAATTTCCTCACCTTCGTCATTGTATTCATATTCTTGCAAATAAGACCAAGATGCTACCCACGAACTATTTACAGAAGCCCTATAAAGTTGCTCATAAGAAGTCTTCAAGCCTTGCATATTATATGTATATTTTATTCTTTGAAGTAAATTTCCCTCTGCGTCATGAGTTTCCTGATTAGATGATGTTAATACCCATTGGGTACCACTCCAATCATAACGACCGTATGAGAGGGTGTTATCACCCAAGTCGACAATACTGTTTTTATAATCTTTTATAAACTCACCATCTATCAATTTGTAATATACAGTATCTCCATTTTCATTTCCAGTTTGACGTATAGGTTCCCATGTATTTGCATTCCATAGGTATTCTGTTTTAATATAACCGAGACAATTATAGGTGGTTATAAGTTTATTTCCCCATAAATTTTCTGTGTAATTCCATTGATAATTAACCTCTGAAATTAAATTGCCATCAGTGTCATAGTTATACCCATTTTTAT
>CAYVWK010000217.1:0-3219 GCA_964455235.1 uncultured Paludibacter sp. | reverse complement strand
TGATATTTGCATACATCAAAAAAACTAATTATCTGCACAATTTCAGCTACGCAGTAGCGTAATGATAAATAACCGTACGCAAGCGCCAGCGCAGCTTATGGATAAAACTGGTAACTAAAGAAACCAAAAGCCCTGCAGGGGTGAAATGATTTTTATTTCTTTTCATCAAGGAAAAAGAAAATAAAAGAAATTTGGCTTACCTTTGCAAACCTATCATTTTCGTTTGTTTGCATTTTTTTCGAGAAAATGGTATCAGAAACTTTATTGATTATTTAAAAACCTATTAATTATGAAAAATGAAATTATCATTTACTCATCTCAAGAAGTTAGTGAAAAAATTGAAGTAAGGATTGATGATGATACAGTGTGGTTAGCTCAAAAAATGATAGCTGAATTGTTTCAAACCACCACACAAAACGTCACTATACACCTTAAAAACATCTATCAAGAAGGGGAATTATCTGAAAATACAACTTGTAAGGAATTCTTACATGTTCAAAAAGAGGGTGGTCGTACAATCAATCGCAAACAAAAGTTCTACAATTTAGATGCTATTATTTCAATAGGATATCGAATTAAATCCAGAACTGCAACGCAATTCCGAATTTGGGCAACTCAAGTTTTGAAAGATTACTTACTAAGAGGATATGCGCTCAACAATCGCATGAATCGCATAGAAGATACCGTAGTTCAATTATCTGAAAAAGTTTATGAAATAGAATTTCAAATTCAAAGCACTCAGCTCCCGACTCAAGGTGTCTTTTTTGAAGGACAGATTTATGATGCTTATGAGTTATTTTCTAAGTTGATTCGTTCTGCAAAAAACAATATTATATTGATAGATAATTACTTGGATGAAAGAACTATCACACAACTTGCTAAGAAAAACCCTAATGTACAGGTATATCTGTTTTGTAAGAAGATCAGTCATCAATTACAATTGGATATAGAAAAAGCAAATGAACAATATGGCGGTTTTGAAGTAAAAGAGTTTGATAAAAGTCATGATAGGTTTCTTATTATTGATAAGAAAGACTTGTATCACATAGGTGCTTCTCTCAAAGATTTGGGCAAGAAATGGTTTGCATTTACAAAATTAGATGCTACTACATCAGAACTGATTATCAAGCATTTAAGGAAATAAAATAATACCGCCCCTGCGAGGCTCAGATTGTACTGAAGATTGTTATCCGTAAGCTGCGCTTCGCTTGCATACGGTTATACATAATTTTGCCACTACGTGGCTGGTTGCGCAGCCATTTAGAACGAGCGCAGCGAGTGAAAGAACTGGTGAATGTACCCCTTGCGGTAAAAAGAGTGAAGCAGCAGCTCCGCAGGAGCGTCATCATACATAACCGTATGCAAGCGTCAGCGCAGCTTACGGACAAAACTGGTCACCTAAGAAACCAAAAGCCCCGCATGGGGCAACATGATATAAATCCTAAACTGTTTAATTATGAGTTATACAAAACTCTTGTACCAAGAGGATTATCTACATCTATTGAGAGCACCATAGGAAAGTGTCATTTAGGGAGTCAAACCACTTACATAAGCTTTTTTATTTCCATTTTTTCACGAGCATCTCTTAATGCTTGATGCAATCTATTCTCTAATACTTTTTTGGGTGGTAAGTCTGTCCAATATTCTGCCACGATAATACCATCCTTATGTAATTCTAAAAGTTCTACCTGCTCACGACTTGTTTCAGCACAAAGGATTATACCCACAGGGTTTTCCTCTCCTTGCTGTTTTTCATATTTATCCAACCATTTCAGATATAGCTCCATCTGCCCTTTGTCTCTTGCTTGAAATTTTCCCATTTTTAGTTCTATTGCTACTAAACGTTTAAGTTTACGATGAAAAAACAATAAATCCAAATAAAAATCCTCTCCATCAATAATCATCCGTTTTTGTCTTTCAACAAAAGCGAATCCTTTGCCTATTTCAAGAATAAACTTCTCCAGTTCTCTCAAAACTGCCTGTTCTACGTCTTTTTCTAAATATCCTTCCTTGAGTTGTAAAAAATCTAAAATGTAGGGGTCTTTAAATGTATCTAAAGGAATATTTTCTTGTTTAGCAAGTTGAGTATTTGCAATTTCTGCTCTTTCAAAAGCTTTACGATTGATTTGTTCACGTAAAGCCCGTTTACCCCAATGCTGTTCGGCTGACATTTTTGCATAAAAGAGTTTAGCTTCTATGCTTTTTAGTGGTAATAAGATGATTATGTGAGACCAGCTTAATTGTCGTGCCAGTGGAACGACAATCTCAGTATCATTAAATTGTACCGCAAATTGCATCATTCTGCGCAGATTTTTATCTTCAAAACTTCTTCCGTATTTTGCTGTCAATTGTGTAGCTATTGACGAGACTATTTCTTTAGCATATTCAGCCCGTTTATTATTCAGTATTTCTTCGTTAATGCGTTTACCTACTTGCCAGTACGTCATAACCAAAGCACTATTAGCAGCTATGGCTATTTCCCTGCGACTCTGATCTATCAGTTGCGATAAATCCTGAAAAAGTCTTGCATCTATTACCGTTTGTGGTAGATTTTTATCACTTTTCATAGTAGTATTTGTATTTAATCGTTTAAAGTCTGATTTATTGAGTTTTTCTTTATTTTGGTTTTACAAATTGCATATACCTCAATCCTACCAAACGTTGTATATTTCTGATAATCATCGCAATACAAACCAACATCTTTTTCAATTTATTGCGTATATACAATTTGTTAAAAAGCACAAATATACAAACTAATTCTAAATTTGCAACTTATCTAAAAGGTTTTAATTGTGTTCTGAGGACTTTATTTTTAACTGAAATGAGGGTTGAAAATTGCTGGCAATATACAACAGACACATCTATCCAATATAACGCTTTGTGATGTGCGCATACATCCGAAAAACTAATTATCTGCACAATTTCAGCTTACGCAGTAGCGCTATTATAAATAACCGTATGCAAGCGTCAGCGCAGCTTACGGACAACTGTACCCTAAAAAACAAAAAACCCCTAACTGATTGATTATCAATTAGGGGTAATTTTGAGAAGTACTCGGAGCGGGACTTGAACCCGCACAGCCGGTAAAGGCCAAAGGATTTTAAGTCCTTCGTGTCTACCAATTCCACCATCCGAGCAGGTATATTACCTGTGGCTCCTTCGAGCTTTGAGCGAAAAACGGGACTCGAACCCGCGACCCTAACCTTGGCAAGGTTATGC
>CAYVWK010000216.1:0-3265 GCA_964455235.1 uncultured Paludibacter sp. | reverse complement strand
AGTTTTTCTGTAATAATAGAAAGAATAATAGCTGGAATTTGATCTTGACTCATAGTAAAACCTTTATTTTCTTATCAATGTAAAATCTTATATATCAACTCTTTAAATAATTCACCATCATCCGTATTGATACTATCAACACCCTTAGATTTAGCATCTGTTTCCCGTAAATATGAAATGATATTCAGAGTTTTCCATGCATTGAACGCACGAGCTGCATCCACATAATTTCGACCAATAAACGGACTAATATTAAATTCTGCTGCTGCTGCTTCCTTGGTTTTAGATGGTAAATAATGGAAAATCATCAGATTAGAGAAAAAGCCAAACAGCTGAGCCACAACCATTTGTATAGGTGCAGACTTCTTATTTTCAGCAAAATACTTCACAATGCGATTAGCTTTCAGCACATCTCGTTTAATCAAAGCGTCTTGCAATTCAAACACATTATAATCCTTGCTGATGCCTAAATTTTTCTCAATATGTTCGGGTGTAATACGGTTAGAACCAGCAGGGAGCGTAAGTAAAAGCTTATCCAATTCATTCACCAACTTACTCAAATCCGTACCCAAATAATCAGCTAAGAGCTGCATGGTTTTCTCATCTATCTGCAAGTTTTTATCTTTTGCGTAGTTTTTAATCCATCCAACTAACTCATAATCACGCAGTTTCTTTGATTCATATAAAACACCTGTTGTTTTGAGTTTACTTACCCATTTCCTACGACCATCTACCCTACCGTACTTATAACAAATAACCAAAATCGTAGTAGGCGAAAAATGCTGCAAGTACAGCTCCATCATTTCATCTATCTTTTTGATATGCTGTGCCTCTTTGACAATTAGAACCTGATAAGGCGACATCATCGGGAAACGCTTAGCACCATTGATAACGGTTGCGATATTATCCACATCCTTACCGTAAAGTACTGTCAAATCAAAGGATTGCTGACTTTCATCCAATACATTTTGCTGAATATAATCAGAAATCTGATCTATATAATAAGGTTCATCACCCATCAGAAAATAGATAGGTGCATATTTTTTTTGTTTCAGATTACGAAGAATTTCTTGAGGCATATGAGGTTTAGATTTAGCTTATTCGAAACGTAAGTGCTTGATAGTTTTACTGTTATTAATAATAGAACTAAGTGATTTCACTCCAATTTTGATATGTTCATCCACAAAATTTTGCGTAACCTCCGAATCACTTTCCGAAGTTTTGATACCTTTTTCTTGCAAAGGCATATCAGAAACTAACAAAAGTGCACCCGTTGGAATGCTATTATGAAAACCAACAGAAAATAGTGTAGCAGTTTCCATATCAATAGCCATAGCGCGAGTAGAAATCAGGTATTTTTTAAACTCTTCATCCCATTCCCACACCCGTCTGTTAGTCGTATAAACCGTTCCAGTCCAATAATCTTTACCGTAGTCACGGATATTAGAAGATACCGCACGCTGCAAATTAAAAGCAGGCAAAGCGGGAATTTCAGGCGGAAAATAGTCATTGGAGGTACCTTCGCCCCGAATGGCAGCACTGGGCAAAATATAATCACCATTCTTATTCTTTTCTTTCAGACCACCACACTTTCCTAAAAACAACACCGCTTTTGGCTCAATTGCCGATAAAACATCCATCATCAAAGCAGCATTTGGACTACCCATACCAAAATTAATCATGGTGATACCATTTGCGGAAGCATTAATCATAGCCGAACCTCTACCCAAAACAGGTACATCATTCCATTCTGCAAATTTTTCAACATAATTATTGAAATTTGTCAGGATAATATGCTCTGTAAAATCCTTTAATGGTCGCTGCGTATATCTCGGCAACCAATTTTCTACTATATCTTTCTTAGTCTTCATACGATTTTATTCTGATTTATTTTGTACTTTCGCACCTAACTTGCACAAAAGTAATAAAAATGTTTAGATTAAATCTGCCCACTTATCAATTCCGAACCCAGAAAGTCGGCGACAAAATACAAATATTTGATAATCAGCGTAAAAAATACGTTGTTTTAACCCCTGAAGAATGGGTTAGGCAGAATTTCATCAGCTATCTTATATCAGAAAAAAACTTTCCATCAGCCTTAATAGCGGTAGAAACCCAAATAGAACTTCATGGAATGAAAAAAAGATGCGATGCAATTGTCTATGATAAGAATATGAATCCTCTGATTATCATTGAGTTGAAGTCACCTATGGTAGAAATAACCCAAGCAACCTTCGATCAAGTAGCTGTTTATAATTACAAATTACAGGTGGAGCAATTTATATTAAGTAATGGGATGCAACATTTTTATTGTCGCGTCAATAAAGAAACACAGAACTACAACATTCAGGCAGAAATACCTGATTATCAGAGTCTTTTAATCTAATTTCAAAGCCCCTATCAGTTCATTTACCGATTTCATGTTATGGCGGACAAGATACTCCTCTATGCCCTCTAAGACCTTTATACAAACAGTAGGATCGATGAAGTTGGCCGTACCAATTTGAATAGCAGTAGCACCCGCCAAGAAAAATTCGATAGCGTCTTTAGCATTCATAATGCCGCCCATGCCAACGATAGGCACTTTCACCGCCTGAGCAACCTGCCAAACCATGCGCAAAGCAATAGGTTTAACCGCTGGTCCAGATAAACCACCCGTAACCGTTGATAAGACAGGAACACGCTTTTCAGTATCTATCGCCATACCGAGAAGCGTGTTGATAAGTGAAATTGAATCTGCACCCTCATCTTCCACCGCTTTTGCAATCTCAGTAATAGAGGTAACATTAGGCGAAAGCTTCACCATTAATTCCTTATGATAGACTTTTTTCACCTCGCGAACCACCAAAGCAGCAGACGGACAAGAAGTGCCAAAAGCCATCCCACCTTCCTTCACATTCGGGCAGGAAATATTCAATTCTATGCCTGGAATATGCGCTAAATCTTGGATTTTTTCAGCCGTTTCGACGTATTCTTCTACCGTAGAACCCGATACATTTACAAATATATTTGTATCCACATTTTGTATGCTTGGATAAATCTCCTGAATAAAGTAGTCAACACCTCTATTCTGCAATCCCACAGCGTTTAGCATACCTGAAGGAGTTTCTGCCATGCGCGGATATGGGTTTCCTTGTCGCTCGCGAAGAGTAGTTCCCTTTACAACAATACCACCTATTCGAGAGATATCAAAGAAGTCTGAATACTCCGTACCATAACCGAATGTGCCCGATGCTGTCATCACCGGATTTTTCAATTGTAATTT
>CAYVWK010000215.1:0-3274 GCA_964455235.1 uncultured Paludibacter sp. | reverse complement strand
TTATGATAAAGTATCCTAATGCAGAACAATATGAGCAGGCAAAAAGCAAAAGAAATGCATTAGAATATAAAAAAGCTCAATCAGTTGATGAAATTGAAAGTTATAAGAGATTTATTAATGCATACTCAGATGCAGCAGAAGTTAGTCAAGCATGGGAAAGAATTCATGAATTAGCTTTTGAAGAAGCTAAGCAAGTTAATACTTCTAACTCATATTCTAAATTCATTAGTGAGTATCCTGATGCCAAGCAATATAGAAATGCATATAGTTTAATGGAAGATCGTCAATATGAGGAAACTGTAAAAATTGGAGATTGGGAAAGCTATTATGCTTTTACAGAGTGGTATCCTAACAATAGGTGGAAAAGCGTTGCGCAAGACAGTATTTATGAATTAGCATGTCTTAATAAGAGGTTTTATGCATTGAAGTATTGTGTGGATAACTTATCCGGTGAACGTAGAAACAAAAGTTTACTAATGTTCCATGATGTTTTTACAAATGATGGAGAAAAAAATACTATTGATTTATTTTATAAAAATTATGATAATCCCATATTGAAAGATATTAAAATTAAGGATTATGAATTAGCAAATGCTGGCGATGAATTATTTTTACATCTGCCATATAATTATCAACTTTATAAGAAGTATGATGAATATATTAAATTAGCAGCTCCTAATGAAAGATCTTTTGTTGCACTGCAAAGATTAATTTCAAGAGATATAAAAAATAAAAATTGGTATAATGCAATCAATACAGTCAAGAAATATCAATCATATTTTGGTAATGATAACGAGAAAATACTGGATTTAATAAACTTGCTTGAAACGAAATGGGACTATAGTGTAAAAATAACTTCTATTGGCAATAAAGTAAATACAAATGATGGAGGTGAAATCTCTCCTGTTGTATCAGCTGATGATAAAACATTGTTTTTTTGTGGAAAAAATCGAGATGACAATATTGGAGGGGAGGATATTTTTAAAGCGACAAAAATAAATGGATATTGGACAAATGTTGAATTGGTCAAAGGCTTGTCATCGTCTGAATCTAATGATGCACCTTTGAGTGTAAGCTCGGATGGAAACACGATTCTACTTTTTAAATCAGGGAAAATTTATTATTCAAATAAAACTTCCTATGGGTGGACATATGCTAAAGAGTTTTCAGAGAAGATTAATCAATCAGATTGGCAATCAGATGCAATGTTTTCGAGTGATGGGAAGACAATGATTTTTACCACTACTGGTTTACCGGGAGAGAACTTATATATTGTAAATCCTTATAATTATCATGGTGATAACATACATCCTTCAGATATTTATGTGTCTCATTTAAATGATTTTGGGATGTGGTCTGAACCTGAAAATATTGGGGAAGTAATAAATACACCTTATTCTGAAAGAACTCCATTTTTACATCCGGATATGAAAACACTATATTTTAGCTCTGATGGACATGGAGGTTTTGGAAAATTGGATGTATTTAAAACGACAAGATTAAGTGATACTTGCTGGGATTGTTGGTCGAAACCAATAAATATGGGAAAAGAGTTTAATACACAAGATAATGATATGGGATATAAAATATCAACATCTGGTGACGTTGCATATTTTTCTTATGAACAGAAATCAACTCAACAATCTAGCGTATTACTATTACTTGATGTTTCTGGGAGTATGGATGGTGAAAAATTAGAAGCACTTCAAACAGCGGCGGTACAAACTTGTCATAATGCTATCATAAATAATTCTGAAGTTGCAATTTTAGCTTTTGCAGGGAATTGTGACAAACCAATTGCATCAACAATGGACTTTACTAAAGATATAAATGATGTAATATATAATATCGCATATTTACATGCAGGTGGAGGAACTCCAATGTATGAATCTTTTACTAAAGCATGTGAGTATATGTGGTACAATTCTTCAAAGACAAGTACAAATAAAGTAATTATTTTGATGACTGATGGAGATGCTAATGGTTGTACAACTTTGGATAAAACAATAAATAATTTAAAATATCGTGGTTTGTTATACAGAACACAATGTATTGCATTTGATGTTAATCAATATAGCTATGCAACACAAGATCTTGAGAAAATTGCAAATAATTCTAAAGGACAATTTTATTTTGCTGAATCTGTGACTGATTTAGGCATGACTTTCGAGAAAGCAGGTAGTGATATTTTTAACATTAGTAAATCAGATGGAAAAACAGATATAATGGTTTGTGATTTGCCAAATCATTTAAAACCTGATTTCGTTGCTACAGTCTCAGGGAAAATTGTGGATAAAGATGATAAGCCTGTATATGCTGATATTAGATGGGAAGATCTTGAAACAGGTAAAAATGTTGGACAATCTAAGAGTGACCCTGTTGATGGTAGTTTCTTCATTGTATTACCTTTAGGAAAGATTTATGGTTATTACGTTGATCGGGATGATTATTTTCCTATTTCAAATAATGTTGACTTAAGAGATAGTACAAGTGCTGTTGTTATTGATGAAAATATTAATGTTGTTTCTTTTAAGCAAATGATTGAAGATGGGACTGCAGTACCTGTAAATAATTTATTCTTTAGTGTTGCACGGAGCTCCTTGTTGCCAAGTTCTATTCCAGAACTAAAAAGAGTTGCTAGAATTATTATTGCAAATGATTTGAAAGTTGAAATTAGCGGACATACTGATAGTGATGGAGAAGATGAAGACAATCAAGCTTTATCTGAAAAAAGAGCTGAGGCAGTAAAAGAGTTTTTAATAAATGAAGGTTGTGACCCCAATAATATTGTTACTATAGGATATGGTGAAACAAAGCCAATTATGGCCAATGATACCGAAGAAGGGAAAGCGAAAAACAGACGAGTAGAACTTAAGTTTATTAACTAAAATAAATTTCATTTATGCTAAAATTAAGTAAATTTAATTATTCATTATTCATTATTTGTGAATGTGTCAATAAAATTAATACAAATTGTTGTGTTTTTACCAAATAAATTATCACTGTATATTTAATGAAAGACGGCCAGTTGGTAACAACACCTATATACCATGCGGGGTTTCGAGCTGGTAATCTTGGTAGTCGCACTTCCGTTCACCCGCCAAATTTTATAATTTGGCTTTTAATAAAATGAAAAAATAAAACCCAAATTATAAAATTCGGCTCACAGCGTGTAAGATAGTGGGGGTGGGATTCCTTTCCCGCACGGTACATAGCTGCGACCGTTAGCACACATAGTCTCGGCTAAATTTCAAGTGGTTCTTTTAATTCTGTT
>CAYVWK010000214.1:0-3285 GCA_964455235.1 uncultured Paludibacter sp. | reverse complement strand
CATGATGTCATCACAATTTGTGATAAGATGACTCTAATTTGAAATATCAGTACTCCCAACTTATCGGGATTTCATTGGCATATCGGCATATTAGTCACATTGGCACATTTTCCAACTTTTATTTTTCCACTGCCCCAACCTTGCCTAATGAGCTAAAAAATTGTTCATTTTTCATCAAGGAAAAAGAAAGAGACGAGAGATGTCTCATATGGGACATGTGTTGTTGAAATTGCTGAAAATTTCAAGACGTAGGCGGGAGTCTACGCCTAACAAGGGGTTCAGGGGTAATAGTTAGAGTTTTAAACTCTGATTTGATGTTCTTTTTGGTTATGAGAAGTACGGTAAAACAAAGTTCTCCAACACACTTAATGGGATAGTGTCGAAAATCGCAAAATACTAATTTTCTGCACAATTTCAGCTACGTAGTAGCGTTATTATGCATAACCGTATGCAAACGAAGTGCAGCTTACGGACAGCAGGTAACCTAAGAAACCAAAAGCCCCGCAGGGGGCGACATTATATAAATCCTAAACTGATTAATAATGAGAGTTATACAAAACTATTACACTACGAGGATCATCTACATCTATTAAGAGACCATAGGCGAGTGTCGTTTAGGGAGAAATTTGAGGATTTTCTTGAGGAAGAGGGATTGGTTTTGGATGAGCAGAAAAAAAGAGATAGATGATAATTTCGCCCCTGCGAGGCTCATGTTGTGCTGAAGATTGTTAGCCGTAAGCTGCGCTTCGCTTGCATACGGTTATGTATAATTGCGCCACTACGTAGCTTGTACCTCTCGACCTTGCCCGATGAGCAAAAAAATGAAGGATTAAGAAGAAAGAATTTTGTTTCTTTTTGCGGTTAACAGTCACCCCGCAACATTTCACCCGATCCCTCCATTGCTGCGCAATATTCGGAATGACCGCGCCACTATAGGGCATTACACACCGCCGCCAACTAACTTCACATCCTGTAGAGAATGGTCGGGCGGCGGTATTTATCCTCCCTTCTGCCTCGTCTTTTCGAACAAAGCGCAGCGAAGTGAGAAATCTGATGAATAAACCTCTTGCGGTTTTGGTTTAGTAGTTTAGGAAGTCAAAACACTCACATAAGCTTTTTTATTTCCATTTTTCACGAACATCTCTTAATGCTTGATGTTAATCTATTCTCCAATACTTTTTTGGTCGTAATAAGATGATTATGTGCGATTAACTTAATTGTCGTGACACTGTAACGACAATCTCTGAATCATTGAATTGTACAGCAAATTGCATCATTCTGTGCAGATCTTTCTCTTCAAACTTCTCCCAATTGGTTGATTATCACTCTCATCATTAATTTCTTTCTCGTAATATCCAAGATAAAGTTTCATCTGCTCGATATGTTCATGTACAACTTCTCCTATTTTTAAATTTGTGAGACACTGTTTCACATTTTCATAACTGTATAAAAACTTGATTAATCTTATGCAAATGTCGATTTTTAAATAGTCGGTAAGATAGTATATACGCAATCCCTCCTATTCTGCAAATATCAAACTTATCAATTGATGTATATTCTTGAAAATCAAGAGATTTAAAATATCCCTACGCATGCCGTTTAAAATAGTTATCGAATAAGTTGTAAATTTCAGGATAAATATTGTGAGCTTTACGACCTTGCAAATTGTAAAATATACGTTTTGCGTTTGCTTCTAATCCCTTTCATATATCATATATACACTTCCTTTCCCTTTTCCTATCATGCTGATGACCTGTTCATTACGCAAATAGAGTAAGTCTTTTTTTAAGGTACTTAATCCAATTTCTGGAAACTGCTGTGCTATATCGCTTACTTTGACAGGTTGGTTGTCTGTTATATATGCTCTGATTAGCTTTTGTCGCTCGTTTAGATATGAACCTCTTGACTGAAACAGATTGTATTTCTGTTCCAATTTTACGGTCAGCGTTTTTAGACTCTCTAAAAAGAAAATAAGCCAGTCGTCTATACGCTCTAACTCGCTTCCTCTGTTTTTTTGCCCATTCATAAGTGCTTCGTAATAGGCTTTTTTGTGGTGCTCAATATGATTTTCGAAAGATACATATTGAATAAAAGAGTAATCTTGTTGTAATAAACAGAGCGTTGTCAGTAAACGTGAAAGTCTGCCATTTCCATCTTGAAAAGGGTGTATGCTCAAAAAATCATAAATAAAACTACTGATTACAATCAAAGGATGGATGGTTGTTTTATCCGTATAATCCAAATTATTTCGTTCTAATTGCATATTTGTCCACTCTACTAACTCTTGCATTTCGCCTGCCACCAAAGCTGGTTCGGTGGTAGCAAAAATTGTTCGCTGTTCACCAGTCGGATAAGTTGCCACCACTTTATTTGAGAGCGATTTGTAAGTTCCTCGGTGTCGTTCATCCTTGTTGCTATGTTTTAGTAGTATCTGATGCAATTGTTTTATGTAACTCTCCGTAAGTTTTATGTCAGCATAGTGCTTTTCTCGGGCTGATGTACCGTAAGCGTCATAAATTAGTTCCAACACTTCGTAATAGCCTATAACCTCCTGCTCGTCACGGTTCTCCAATTTCGTGATTTTAATGTCATTCAAAAGTTCCTTTACTTCCTTGTCGGAAAGCGTAGCACCTTCAATTCTGGTCGAAGATCCGATACTTTCAATCGTGGCTATTTGTCTCAGTTCTTTCAAATAACGATTTTCCAGCCGTTCGGTAATTCCCCATTTGCCGTTAAACCCATCTATATAGCTAATAAGCTGCAATATTCGCTGATTATTAGCAAAATCAAAATTAAGTTTTTGAATAAATTTATCCATATCTTATCTGTATTTTATCCATAAATAGAGATTGCAAATATATAAATTATTCATATCTTATCCATATTTTATCCAAATAAATTTTGTAAAAGCAAAATAATTTCAACAAGACAATACAAATTTGCACCAGCTTGGTGCAAAAATAGACAGCTGAAGGAATAGAGAGAGTTAAGCCTGGATGATGATGAGAAAATAAGCTAAAGATAAACTCTCTGATTTATTGCTTACATAGTTTGTGAGATACTACCAAATAATGGGGCAGTAATGGGGCTATAAGGCTAATAATGGGGCAATTCTATGTTTGCTTTTTGTTGAATGTTAAATGTTGAATGTTGAATGCGCCGTACTAAAAGGGATAAGTCGAAAAAAAGCACTGAAAATCAAATATTTCCAGTGCTTTACAGTTAAACTAAAGCGATCCCGGCAGGATTCTAACCTGCGACCTTCAGAACCGGAATCTGACGTTC
>CAYVWK010000213.1:0-3319 GCA_964455235.1 uncultured Paludibacter sp. | reverse complement strand
GAATGCTATGAAGATTGATTTCATTTTTTTGTTGTTGAGTTGTTGAGTTGTTGAGAATCAGCTCCCATTAATCATTAATAATTAACCATTAATCATTAATCATTAACCATTTTTCAGTTGTTTTTTCCATTTCTTTCTGTTCCTTTTTACTCCATTAGCTGCAAAACTAGCATAAACAGTAGGAACAATCACTAAAGTAAATAGGGTAGAGATGGTCAAACCACCGATAACGGTGATAGCCATGGGTTTCCACATTTCGGCTCCCTGTGCATTGGATACTGCTAAAGGAACCATTCCTAAAATGGTTGTCAGTGTGGTCATCAGTACTGGGCGTAAACGAGACTTACCACCATCTACCACCGCCTGAATGATACCCATTCCACGTCCACGATTGAGGTTGATATAGTCAACCAACACAATACCGTTTTTCACCACAATTCCCACTAACATAATAATTCCCACAAAGGACATCATATTCAGTGTACTTCCCGTTAGCATAAAGGCGATAATCACCCCTGAGACTGCAAATGGAACAGAGAACATAATGATGAAAGGGTAGGTGAGTGATTCAAATTGTGCTGCCATCACAATGAAAACCAGCATGATAATCAATAGTAATAAAGTCCCTAAATCAGCAAATGAATCTTGTTGGTCGATATACGAACCCGCAATGCTTGTGTTGATATTAGATGGCATATCTATATCATCCAATGCCTTATTGATGGCTACTACGGCTTTATCTATAGTAGTGCCTGATAATGTGGATGATACTGTTACTACACGCTGACGGTTTTTACGCTCGATGGTAGGTGGTGAGAAATCTTCTACTACCTTACCTACATCTTTAATTCTGACCGTTTGTCCTTGATTATTATAGATAAGAATGTCTTCAATATCTTCAATTGACTGACGGAACTCAGGGGCATACGCTACACGAATGGTATATTCCTCTCCATCTTCACGGAAAAGAGAAGCTGTAAGTCCATTGATACGATTACGCAAATAAGTAGAGGCTGTTGCCATATTCAAACCATTAATCGCTAACTTCTCACGGTCGAACACCACCCTAAATTCGGGCAGGTAATCCTCGCGACTCACCTTTACGTTTACCAAGCCAGGGATGTTGTTCATGCGCTCACTAAGTTCGTGTGAAACCTTGTCAGTCTCTTGGAAGTCATAACCATAAATCTCAATGTCTAAAGTCGATTGCCCTCCCATGCCACCACCTCCAGAAGCTAGAACATTTGATTTTTTTATTTCAGGGATATTGTCTAAATCAACACGCATGCTGTCGCAAATTTCAAAAACTGAGCGTTTGCGTTCATGCAAATCATACATTCTGATATTGAAGGAAACAAGATGTGATCCTGTGTTTTGCATAGAACCAAATACGTTTTTACTACTTGCTTGTCCAACTGAATAGTTGATGATATTTAATTCTGGATATTTAACTTTCCACAAATCATATAAATCTTTAGCAACGTCTTTACTTCTCTCCATGCGTGTTCCAACAGGTAATTCAACCGTAACGCTGATACGACTTTCATCTTCAGCAGGCATAAACTCAGTACCGATAAAAACGGCAGGAATTAAACTTACAAAGAAGAATGCAAACAAGCTGACTGTAACGGTTTTGCGATGACGTACCGACCAATTCACTAATCTTCCATATTGTACATCAACATAATCTAAAGCCTTTTCAATAGGAGTAAAGAAGAATTTGTACAATTTACCATGTTTTCTATCTAAGCGAAGCATTTGCGCCGACATCATGGGTGTAAGCGTAAGAGCAGCCACAGTTGATACAATCAAAATAATAGTAATCATCCAACCTAATTGCTTGAACAGCACTCCAGCCATACCTGAAATCATGGTCAGTGGGAAGAATACAGCTAATAGCGTGAGGGTCGAAGCAATTACGGCTAATGATACCTCGCTGGTTGCGTGTACTGCGGCACTTTTGGGGCGACTGCCACGCTCAATATGGGTGGTGATATTTTCCAATACCACAATCGCATCATCCACCACCATTCCGATAGCTACAGAAAGAGCACTTAGAGAAATGATATTCAGTGAACCGCCTGTAAACCCAAGATAGATGAATGCAGAAACTAAAGAAATTGGAATGGTAAGAATAATGATGATGGTAGCACGCCATCTTCCTAAGAAAGCCAAAACCACTATCATCACAAAAATAAAGGCATACATCACCGTTTCAGTTAAACCTGAAATAGTTTGCTTTATATTATCAGAAGTATCCATAATGGGTGTAATTTGTACATCCGAAGGTAGATTTTTCTGTAATTCAGGCAGTATTTTATGAATTTCTTCAGCAATTTTTACCGTATTTGAACCTGATTGTTTTTGTACAACAATATTAGCTCCCTGCACTCCATTGGTGTAGATTTCCTGTGTGCGTTCCTCTAAATCATCCTTCACATTGGCCACATCTGATAAATATACATTACGGTTAGAGAATGAACCAACCACCAAGGATTTCATCTCTTCCGCAGAGGTAAATTCACCCTGCACACGCAAAGCATAAGACTCATTACCTATGTCCATCGTACCTGCAGGCGTATTGATGTTTTCCATGCGGATAACCTGTGCAATACCTTCAATTGTAAGGTTATAAGCCTCTAGTTTAGCAGGGTCGACGAATATCTGAATTTCACGTTCAGGTGCTCCCGAAACCGATACCGACCCTACACCAGCGATGCGCGCTAAAGGGTTTGCAACGTTCTCATCTAATATTTTATAAAGAGCAGGTAGACTCTGATCAGCAGAAGCAGAAATAATCATCACAGGAATCATATCTGTGCTAAATTTGAAAATGATAGGCTCGGTTGTGCCTTCAGGCATGTATGACTTCACCATATCTAACTTATCCCGCACATCATTCGTCAAAGCCTCAATGTCTAATCCGTACTCAAATTCCATATAGATAATCGAACGATTCTCTCGAGAAGAAGAGCGGATATTTTTTAAGTTTGATACCGTGTTAAGCGCATTTTCTAAAGGGCGCGTTACGTTAGTTTCTATGTCAGCAGCACTTGCTCCTTGATAGGTAGACATTACCATGATGGTGTTAGTCTCGATATCTGGTAGCAAATCGACTGGTAATTTATTTAATGAAAAAAGCCCTAAAATCACTACCGCCACAAATACTAATGCGGTCATAATGGGTCTTTTGACTGATCCTTCGTAGATACTCATTTTTTGTTGTTGAATTGTTTAGTTGTTTAGTTGTTGAGTTGTTGAACCACCTCCACTTCCACTCCGTCAGCAAGGCGTACATGGCCTGCTACGACTACTTCTG
>CAYVWK010000212.1:0-3320 GCA_964455235.1 uncultured Paludibacter sp. | reverse complement strand
CAAGCATCAATACCGCTGCGAGAAGCCATGTTTTTAAATTAGTAAAATGTTTCATAAATGTATAATTTAATTGTTAATGAAATTGTGTTTATAACAAGCAAAGGTATAAATAAGTTTTAAATATGCAAGAGCATTTCTGTAGGAACTTACAATACTATGGTTTGTTTA
Organism: uncultured Paludibacter sp.; assembly: GCA_964455235.1. Lineage (GTDB taxonomy): Bacteria > Bacteroidota > Bacteroidia > Bacteroidales > Paludibacteraceae > Paludibacter. The sequence continues at coordinate 3,152 of CAYVWK010000212.1, read as the reverse complement.
TCTTTCTTAATCCTCCCTAACACATCCAAGCAAAATTGATCGGATTGGCAAACTTTCGTATTTTTGCATCCCTATACAGAAAAAATGAATGATGAGATTTTTAAAACTACTTATATTTTTCAGCTTCCTTCACCTAACAGCCTTTACGCAAGTCAAAAAAATTAGTGGAACTGTCTATGATATGGACACCAAACAGCCTGTGGAGTCCTGCAATGTAATCATGCTTTCGGGGAAGGATGGCACGCTAACCAACGAACAGGGGAATTTCACCCTCTGCTGGCGACTCAATCATGAATCGGAAAAACTGGTTTTTCAAACTTTTGGCTATAAGATGGATACCGTAAAAGTGAGTATCAATCAAGATCATTACAAGATATACCTCAAACAAGAAGGGATTCGTTTGGAAAGTGTGGTCGTGACGGGTGTTGCGAAAACTACACTGATAAGAGAAAATCCTACTTCCATTACGTCCGTGCCAGCAAAAGCGATAGAGACTTCAACCGAAAGTAATGTGATAGATGCGTTGGTGAAAAATGTGCCTGGTTTAACGGCTGTAAAAACAGGTCCGAACATTTCCAAACCTTTTATTCATGGCTTGGGCTATAATCGTGTTTTAACGCTTTATGATGGTATCCGTCAGGAAGGTCAGCAATACGGAGACGAACATGGATTGGAAATCGATGACTATCATGTGGATAAGGTGGAAGTCATGAAAGGTCCTGCCAGCTTGCTGTACGGCTCGGATGCTATTGCTGGTGTCATCAGCTTTTTCCCTTATCTTCCTACTCGCAAGGATGGAAAAATCCGCGGCCGATATCTCTCAGAATATCATACTAACAATAATTTAATAGGACAAGGTTTACGATTGGATTATGCGGATAATGCATTTACTTTTGCCTTGCGAGGTTCATATCGCATGGCGCAAAACTATCGCAATCCTGTAGATGGCAGGGTATATCTCACTAATTTTAATGTAGCCAACCTTTCGGCAACAGCAGGCTATCAATCAGCAAAAGGCTATACGCATCTAAATTTCACTTTATATGATAATCATCAAGGTATTCCTGATGGTAGTCGGGACTCGCTTTCAAGGGCTTTTACAAAGCAAATTTTAGATGATGAAGATGATATCAAAGCCAGACCCTTGGTTTCAGATAAAGAATTGAGTTCGTATAAAACACCAGTTTTATCCCAGCATATTCAACATTACCGCGCCTACCTCCATAGTTTTTATACTTTAGGTAAAGGGAATATGGATGTTTTATTGGGTGCACAGCAAAATATCAGAAGGGAATATACTCATCCCGATGAGCCCACACAAGCAGGTATGTATATGCGTTTGAACACCCTCAACTACGGTGTTCGCTATAATGCACCGACTTTTGGCAATGTGGAGACTTCCATAGGCATCAATGGGATGTTACAGGATAACAACCACCAAGATGCAACTGATTTCCCCATCCCCAACTACCAGCTTTATGAGGGTGGAATGTACCTATACGGTAAATGGAAAAAAGACCGCTGGAGTGTAAGTGGTGGTATACGAGATGATTTGCGCTATGTGCATTGGGATGATTTTTATGTGGGAGAAGACCCCCTTACAGGTTACGACAGGGAAACAAAAGGAGCTGATATTGCAGGTGCAGACTTGCAGTTCCCTTTCTTCAACAAATTATATCATGGCATCAGTGGAAGTTTAGGTGCTACTTTTCAGGTGAATGAGCATATCAGCCTGAAAACCAATATCGGCCGTGCCTATCGTTCACCTAATATCACCGAGATTGGTAGTAATGGTTTAGACCCTGGTGCCCATATCATCTATATCGGTAACAGAGATTTCAATCCTGAATTTTCACTACAAGAAGATATAGGAGTTCATCTAAATTACGCCAATTTTTCAGCTGAAATCAATCTTTTCAATAATAATATTAAGGATTTTATTTACATGGAGACTGAGGCTGATGCTGCGGGTAATCCTATTTTAGATGATCAAGGAAATAGGACCTATGCCTACAAACAATCTACGGCACATCTATATGGTGCTGATGTGTGGTTTGCCATACATCCAGAGCAATTAAAAGGCTGGAGATGGGATACGAGTTTGAGTATGGTATATGGTTTTAATCGCAATCCAATTTACAAAGGCAAGGGCACAGAAGGAGAATACTTACCCTTAATTCCTCCTTTTAAAATGCTGAATAATCTATCGTATGAAATGAAATTGAAGCATAAACATGTCAAATCCCTTAAGCCACAAGTGGAGTTAGAATACGAAGCCAAGCAAAATCGTTATTTAGGTTTGAATGGCACGGAGACCTCAACCCCATCATTTACCTTATTTAATATAGGGTTAAGCTCTGAAATTCAGTATAATAAAGCTAATCGTATACTGATTACGCTTCAAGCCAACAACCTGTTTAATCAAGCCTATCAATCACATTTAAACAGATTAAAATACTTTGAATACTACGAGCAATCGCCAAATGGTCGTTACGGTATGTACAATATGGGGCGAAATATTGCATCGAAGGCGGTTGTGCCGTTTTAATTTTTTCAGTTGTACTATAATATTTTTTCATACTTGTATTGATATTAAAATTAATATCATTATCTTTGTGCATTATGAAAAAAGTTAAAGCTTATATTGAAAGAACGCAAGAAGGAACCTATAGTGTGTACATTGACTTAAACGACAAGCAATTGAATTATGGAATACACGGAGAGGGTGATACAACCCAAGAAGCAATAGCAGATTTTCTTTCTGCGTACGAAGCAATGAAAGAATTTCATATCAAAAAAAATAAAACTTTTACCGAAGCTACATTTGAATTTTCGCATGATACAGCTTCATTTTTAGAGTTTTATTCAAAGTATTTTTCCTTGTCAGGATTATCTCGTTTAACAGGTATTCATCAAGCTCAGCTTAGTCATTATTTAACAGGACATAGAAATCCTTCGCGACAAACCATACAAAAAATAGATAATTCAATACATCAATTCGCTTTGAATCTCTCAAAAGTAAAATTTAGTTAGATATGATAATTTTTAGTCAGAAAAACATCTACAAGTGGGAATATTGGCGTGCAAAAAGTAAATTTAGATATACATCCGACTATAGCTCTTGCCGATTTTCTACGTACGCTGAAAGCAGA
>CAYVWK010000211.1:0-3408 GCA_964455235.1 uncultured Paludibacter sp. | reverse complement strand
CCCTATATTTCAATAAAAACTTGTAAATTTGTTTCCTTGATTTTTGAAGTGGAAAAAGACTAATAAAACAACTAAATTATATTTTTTATGGAAAACAAAGAACTATTAAAAGATGTATTAGCAAAAGCCCAAACATGGTTGGATGGCAGCTATGATGAAGATACTAAAAATGAAGTACGCCGCATGATAGAGGCTGATGACAAAACTGAATTAATCGAATCGTTTTACCGCGATTTAGAGTTTGGAACGGGTGGTCTGCGTGGTATCATGGGTGCTGGTAGTAACCGCATGAATATCTACACCGTTGGTGCTGCAACCCAAGGTTTAAGCAATTATTTGAAAAGCCAATTTGCCGATTTACCCCAAATTTCAGTAGCAATTGGACATGACTGCCGCAATAATAGCCGCAAATTTGCTGAAATCTCTGCGGATATTTTTTCTGCAAATGGTATCAAAGTTTATCTTTTCGAAGATTTACGCCCTACTCCTGAAGTTTCCTTTGCTATCCGTCATTTTGGGTGTCAAAGTGGCATCATTCTGACTGCTTCTCATAATCCAAAAGAATATAATGGTTACAAAGCTTATTGGGATGATGGTGCACAAATGATTGCTCCTCACGATGTGAACGTAATTACTGAGGTGATGAAAATTACCGATGTAGCAGATATCAAATTCAAAGGTAATCCCGATTTAATTGAAATTATAGGGGAAGAAATTGACCAGATTTACATCAATCAAATTAAGACCATATCGCTTTCTCCTGAGGCTGTTAAGAAGCATCACGACATCAAAATTGTATATACTCCTATCCACGGAACAGGTATTACAATAGTCCCTCGTGCCTTAAAAGAATATGGTTTTACCAATATTATTGATGTGCCTGAGCAAAATGTCATCAGTGGTAATTTCCCAACTGTACATTCTCCTAACCCCGAAGAACCTGCTGCTTTGGATATGGCAATTCAAAAAGCAAAAGCTACTGATGCTGATATTGTTATGGCAACTGACCCCGATTCCGACAGGATTGGTATCGCTGTGAAAAACGATAAAAATGAATGGGTTTTAGTGAATGGAAATCAGACGATGTTACTCTTCATTTACTACCTTATCCGTAGATGGAATGAATTAGGTAAATTGAAAGGGAAAGAATATGTTGTTAAGACTATTGTTACATCCGAAGTAATCAAAGATGTAGCGATTCAAAATGGTGTTGAATGTTTTGATTCTTATACAGGTTTTAAATGGATTGCGGCTATTATACGTGAACTAGAAGGCAAGAAAGAATACATTGGTGGTGGTGAGGAAAGCTATGGTTTCCTTCCTGCGCCTTATGTACGCGATAAAGATGCTGTTTCTTCTTGTGTTTTGATGGCTGAAATGGTAGCTTGGGCGAAAGATAATGGCAAAACTATCTACGAAATGTTGCAAGATATCTATGTAGAATACGGATATGGCAAGGAAAAAGGTATTTCAGTCGTGAGAACGGGTAAATCAGGTGCTGAAGAAATCGTGAAAATGATGAGTGATTTCCGCAATAATCCACCTAAAGAATTGGCTGGTTCAAAAGTACGCATGATTAAAGACTTCCAAACCCTCAAACAAACTAACCTACAAACGGGCGAAGTAGTTGATTTAGTGATGCCTGCCAAATCTAATGTATTGCAATTCTACACAGAAGACGGCACCAAAATATCCGTTCGTCCTTCAGGTACAGAGCCTAAAATCAAGTTTTATATTGATGTAAGAGGTGAAATGCAATCCCGCGCCGATTATGATGCTGCCGATGCTGCTGCTGATAAGAAAATCAATGCGGCACGTGAATCGTTAGGAGTTTGAATTGATTGTTGAAGCGTTGAAACGTTGAAACGAGAAATATGGAATGTTAAATGTTAAATGTGGAATGTTTATTTGTGCAGACATTCCACATTTTATATTAATTACTATGTCAGGACATTATCATATTATCACATTGACACATTGACACATTGGCACATTGGCACATCGGCACATTGGCACATTAGTCACATTGGCACATCAATCCATGAACTCCTGCAACTTCCCCTCTTTCAGCACCTTAAACTTCCCATTTGCTTCTGTAACGGTAAAGCACTCAGTATAAGCATCATGCACGGGAATCAGGATTTGGTTTTGAGCAGCTGCTTCTTCTAAAAGCACCTTTTTTTCTTCCATAGAAGTAATGGGAAAAACATCATAAGCTGAAACCCAGGCTAAAGGGACATTAGCCGCAGAGGGTATTACATCACCTACAAATACAAAGGTTTTATCGTCTTTATTGATATAGGTAACTAACTGACCAGGCGTATGCCCGTTGAATATCCTCAACTGAATATTCTCACAAAAATCGGTGGTATCGGTAACTAACTTCAAGCGACCCGCTTCATAAACAGGCATCATATTTTCCTCAAAATACGAATCACCTTCTCGCACATTAGGGTGTAAGAAGTTCTCCCACTGCGTTTTACCTACCCAATAATCAGCATTGGGGAAGGTCAGCACCAATTCTTTTTTCTCATTATAAGAAGTAGAAGCACCACAATGGTCAAAATGCAAATGCGTCAGAATGACATCCGTAATATCAGCAGTAGTCAGATCGTATTTTTGCAATTCCACATCAAAATCAATAATATCTTTGATACCGTAAAAACGGAAGTAATCCGCTTGTTTAGTACCAGTTCCATTATCAATTAAAATCTTTCTATCACCAGTATCGATAAACAAGCAACGCATAGTCAACTTGCAGAAATTATCCTTATCAGAAGGATAGCGTTTCGACCACACACGTTTGGGCACAACGCCAAAACAAGCACCACCATCTGCATTAAAATAACCTGCTTCTATTATTTTTAAATCCATTGTTGAGAAATTTTTATTATTTTTGTTCGATTTTCAAATCAGTGCAAAATTACACAAAAAGCTTATATTTAAACAAATTCGCATGTATAGAGTTCATTTCATAGCCATAGGCGGTGCAGCTATGCATAATTTAGCCATTGCACTCAGTCGGAAAAACGGATATACCGTAACGGGTTCTGATGATGTTCTTTTTGAGCCCTCTTTGAGTCGTCTGAAAGAACATGGATTACTACCTGAAAAATTGGGTTGGTATCCTGAAAAAATCACCTCTAACCTAACAGCAGTGATATTAGGCATGCATGCTAAGGATGATAATCCAGAGCTTCTCAGAGCCAAAGAATTAAAACTCAAGATTTATTCATTTCCTGAGTACTTATACCTTCAAACCCGTACTAAGACAAGGATAGTGATAGGTGGAAGTCATGGTAAAACTTCTACTACAGCCATGATTCTCTACGTTTTCAAAAAACTCAATATCAATGCTGATTATATGGTAGGTGCTCAAATTGAGGGTTTTGATAATATGGTGAAGCT
>CAYVWK010000210.1:0-3415 GCA_964455235.1 uncultured Paludibacter sp. | reverse complement strand
ATTGTCCTATTACATAATACAAACTAAATAAAGTGTCGTTCTGTAATTTTTCTCCAAATAACTCTCGATAAAATAATGCAAAAGGAGAGTTAAATGGAAGAAAACAAAAGCACAGATATGCCTCAACCAAAGAAGCAAAAGGCTTTGATGCGCGCCTATCTTATTGATTTAAAGTACGATGCCGGCTTAACAACCGAAATATTGGCCGAGCGTATTTATCTCGACAAGAAAAATTACTACCAATTGGAGTCTGGAGAAAGAGGACATCGGATGAGCGCTTTGCTCTATGTTTGTCTTGCTTCAGAACTAAAAGTAAGCATCCAAAAACTCGTCGAATTAGAAGCCAATTATCAAAGGCGACGAATCGAACTCGGCTATTGCAAAGCGCCTTGGTATCTGGTCGGAAGAAACGAGAATAAATCCCATGAACATCAATGATGAAATTACCAACTATTTGAATTATATCGATTTAAAAGAAAACTCAAAAATAGGATATCGAAACATCCTTTTAACATTTGGGCAGTTTCTCGAAAAGCGAAATGTTCTTGAGCCAACAAGGAATGACCTACTCGCTTTTAAAGAGGAAAGCCTAAAAAGTTTAAGCAGTGCCTCGGTACAAAAATATATCGTTGTGTTACGAGGTTTTTTCAAATATTTGAAGTTCATGGGAGTTTATGACGACATCAGTTATCAAGTACGAGGCTGTAAAGTGGAAACGACTTTTAAACGAATGCCGCTATCCATTAAGGACTCGATCAAATTAATCAACAAAGCTAAAAAGAAAGCAGTAAACGAAATTGGTAAACGAGATTATGCTCTCGTTGTCCTTTTTCTTACTACTGGAATTAGAAGCATTGAAGCCGAAAGAGCAAATGTCGAAGACATCGATATTGTCCAAGGAGAAGCGGTGCTTCATATCCAAGGAAAAGGAAGAGATTCCAAAGCTGAATTCGTTAAGCTCTCGGAAGAAACATTTGGAGCAATCCAAGAATATCTAGCCGCAATCGATTCCAATTCAATTTCAGATGATGTTCGTGGCACACCACTATTTTTAACCAAACCAGTCAAAGGAGTGAGAAAACGACTATCAACAAAGATGATAAGAACCCAAATCAAAGATTTGCTGATTTCAATCGGTTACAACTCTAGAGCGTATAGTGTTCATTCATTGCGCCACACATTTGCGACAACAGCCCTTTTAAGAGGAGCGAGCATTCTCCAAACACAAGAGGCTTTGCGTCACAAAAACATCTCAACAACGCAGATTTATTCGCACATGGTGGAAGGACTAAACTCCAATACGAATCAACTCGTTTCCGATGCATTATTCAAACCAAAGAAAGGACAAGAAAACAAATGATAAAACAGTCGGTTTATTACCTATACTTAAAAGATTTCCCAAAAGTGCTTGTGGCCGTAATTGACGATGAACTATTCGTTAGTCTTAACGATGCGTTAAAACGGTTCAAATTAAAACGAGATGATCCTAAAGTAAAAGATTTAGTCATAACAGAAAGAATCACCGCTAATATCGATGGGCAAAACAAGCGTATTGAAGTAATTGATATTGCAGTATTTAAACAACTATCAGAAATGGATCACTCAGGTGACGGCATAAAATTCTATACCCAAGTTATGAAACACAAGTTTGACCGTGAACATAATGAAGGAAACCTTACTCCCAATGACCTTGAATCAATCGAAGACAGAGAACGATTCATTGAAGAGCGAAACATCTTGCTCTCCAGGGTAGAAGTACTCGAAGCAAAAGAAAGAACCTATGCACCCTATGTCAAAACGATTAAAACAATCTTCGGTGCTAGGATTAGTCCCGTTAATTTTGTTAATATTGCAACCAAACTCAAATATGTCAAACCACCTTCAGCAAGTGCAATAAGCGAGATTTTAAGACTTGCGGGTGTCTTCGATGATAACGATCAACCGAAGCCGCACTTTGTCAAAGAAAACTATTTTCGAATTATTGTGACAAGTGAAGCTAGACTTACCAAAACCCAGGTTGTAAGTAATGTCCTAGTTCTGCAAAAAGGAATTCAACTCATTGAATCCTTAATTGATAAAAAGTATGGAGGTGGCATTAAATGAGTGACTTAGGAAGAACATATACTCTTGCCGAAGTAGCGGAATACCTTATGGTTTCAAATCGGACGGTGTGGAACTATATTGCTACAGGTAAACTCAAAGCGTTCAAACTCGGAAATTCCTATCGAGTGACAAAAGAGGCACTGGAAGAATTCCAAGAAAGTTTAACCGCCGATAACAAAGTCAAAAAACACAAAGTCAAAAAACCTTAAAAAAATAGATAACCTAAGTGAACGGCTACACCAGTAAGAAACTAACGGAAAACGTAAGTTGTCTATTGGTGTACGATAGGAAAATACAAGCAGTAGGACGATAACACTATTAATCAATATGTGAATAGCATATACGAGAGGGGTAATTATGGCTAAGAAACAAGGACTTATATATGTTCTACAGTCCGAGAGTTTGCCACATAATATTTGTAAGATAGGCCAAACTATAAACTGGATAGGTGAGAATTCGGGTGGAACGAGCCATAGAAAAGTCGTTCTTCAAACATCACTGCCACATGAAATATATCCAGTTGCTTTATTTGTCGTCTCAAACATGGATTCCTCGGAGGGATTTCTTCAAAATGTATTTAGTTTAAACAATTTACAGTATGGTGGAGGAACGGAGTGGTTTTTCATTCCACAAGATTATTTGAAAATCATTATCGAGTATTCTGACATTGATTGCTTAAGTGAATTTATAAAGGTCGAATCTGACAAAAAAGCTGATTGGTTAAAGTCCAGAATTGCAGAATGTCAAGTTGACAAAAATTTCAAGGTCCTAGAAACTGAGTTCAAAAGATTGATTAGTAGGAAAATATTCTACTTAAAGTATGGTGAAGTATACTGTCAAGGCGTATTTGAAGATGACAAATTCATCATTTTAAAGGGATCCATAATAGCAAGTAAACCACTGGAAAAAAATAGAACCCCGAAAGCGGATTTAAAGCAAGAAAGAAATTTTCAGAATATCATTGAATCATGGAAAGAAATCAAAAGATACTGTAAGAAAAACTCCCTAGGGCTGTACGTACTTACTGAGGATATCGATGTGTCGAATTTCGATAAAATAACTACGTCGATGAGAACCCAAGGACTTGTAAGATCAAATGTTGATTGGACTAGAGCGTGGAAATTTCTAAACTTCACTTTAAAGGAACTTAAAGAAGCGGGAAAAATTGAATATCCTAACGCTGGAAAAGAAGGTCCATATCGTTGGCTAAAATAAGTAGTCTTCAGTTTGACCATTAGAACGGAATCAATTCAATACTAAACTAACCACGAAAGGAAAAATCGTGGTTTTTTTCTGCATAGAATACTGGCCA
>CAYVWK010000209.1:0-3492 GCA_964455235.1 uncultured Paludibacter sp. | reverse complement strand
GCTCAGAGGGTTACACAATTATATTATTGGCACACATAGAATAATTACGTGAAATCCGTCCCAGATTGATAGCTGTAAGCCAAGAAAATGTCTTGTTGAAACCTACTTTTCTTTCTCAGTCTATTCTTCCTGGGTCTTCGCTGAACCCTTGGGACAAAAGCTGTAGTGGGTGCTTTTTCGTACTCTGTTTCCTCTCTCATCTGTCTCCATGTTGGTTCTCAGCCGCCTCAATTCCTGGACCCGATCGAACAATGACTTGTCGATGATTGCGGGGTGGTGGTTCTCCGATTTTGATACTTTATCAGGAATGTAAATTTTTTAATCTGGTATCCAATTTCAAGCTGGTCTGTACTTCAGGTAAGAAATCTTGTATTTAAGCCTGTGATACTATACTATGAGAGAGCTTTCTAAGTAGAAGTTTTCATGTAAAGATTTTTTTGTCTCACGTGAATTTAATTTTTTTGTGTTATTGCTATGGGGGGTGTTGTTACATTAAGTCTTGTTGCATTGTAGGAACCGAAGATTGCCATGGTGATTGGTATGGATGGTACTCCTTAGCTGGATTGGGTAATAAAGACAGCCTTGGCTTTGGGTATACATTATTAGACGGATTGTGCAAAGATAAAGGCTGCCTTTTCATGGTTGATCAAGATACTGATCATTTACACTATCCAGATATACGAGCAATTCAGGTATTTACTAGATAAATGTAATGATTGGCACCATATAGTCATTCTTTCAGGGAAGTTTTTTTATATAGAGTTTGCAATGAAAGCAACAGAGACTGAAAGGGGTTTGAATATGTTCCAAATTTACTCGGCCTATTGAAACGGTTGTGATCCTTGTGTGCTGAATCATACTATGTCTGGAAGGAATACATGGGAAATAGAAATAAAATTATCAAAACTCTGAGACTGATGATACTCTTTATCTTCTTTGTCCTGGCAACTATCTCTGCGACCACAGTCTCGGCACAGGGAAGTGGAGCAACAGCGGAGGACGCACAATTGAATGCACAAGTTCAATTGGCTTCAAAAATTTCTGTGAAAATTACTTCACTCCAGAAAACCCTTACCTACGATGATGGAAGGACTAATCATAATCAATTGTATGAGTCTATTAAAGCTAAGACTGACATAGAACTCATAGGTATCAAGTATAAAGATTTGTCCCAAAAAGGCAAAATATACTATGTGACCGCATACCTTGATGAAGGCTCATTGTTTCAGTATCTCAACAAGTTGAATGATTTGAAAGCTAGTATATCAGAAATTGAAGCCCGTGACAAAGTTGGTGTTTCGTTGGAAACAAAAAAGCGGAACCTCAGTGTGCTCATTTCATATTATGAACAGTTTGAAATCTATCGTACTGTTGCATTAGCCCTCGACGATATGGCTAATGTTCCGCACTTGACGAGAACAAAAGCAGGTGCAGAGCTTGATTTATACAATTTACTCGAACAAGAAAACATTCTTCTTAAAGCGTATACAACATCAAGCATGAACAAATTTGATTCACAGAGAATTATTTCTGAATTCAATGTGGAAATGTCACTTTCGGAAATCCAAAAAAAGTTTGAGGAAAACCAAGTAGCCATAAATTTCTATGAACAACAAGGCAAGATACGACAGAAGGAACTTCAAGATAAGGCGGACCAGAACGTCCAATCAATAATAAATAGAATGGTACAATCGGCACAAAACCAAGACAAACAATCAGAAAATCCTGTTGGTTCAAAAAATGATCCGCTAACATATATTTATCAAATCGAAACATGGAAGCAAGAATATGCAAAGATCAATAACAATCTACAACTTAATTTAAGTAATCAACAGGATCAAATTAATAGTACTTTCAACACTAGACTCAATGAAATCAAGGCTGAGCCATATCGTGCAGCTGAACTTAAAAATGGCGTACCAACTGATGAGGCTAAGTCTTTTCGTGATCAGCGAATTGCAGATCTCAATACTGAACGATTGGTTGAATTAGAAAACATGAAAATGAAGTTGGAAAGTTCAGTAAAAAAAAGACTTGATGACTTGGAGGACCAGATATTGATGGGTTACTCGGAACTTGAATCCGCAACTTTTACTTCAAACTCAAGGAACAATGCTTTTAACATTAAAATTGGGGACTATGATGGATATCAAAAATCATGGCCCATTGCAATTCGATTGAGTATTTTGGAAGAGACCATTTCATTTGATACATATCTACCATATCAAGCTGTAACAGGGAAAGCTTTACCTAGAATTGGTACACGAGCAGAAACCAGCTTGGAAGCATATAATGAATATCTGGACGAGGTTGATATATTTAACCTTTTTTTTGCGTCAGTTAAGTCTCCATTTAGCATAACTGTTTTCTACTCTGTAATATCTGGATTGGGTTCATCAGAGTATGTGATATCACTGATTGAAGGTGAGATTCGTCGGTCAGATACTCAAACTACAGTGTTGAAAATATCCAGTAGCCAAGCAAAAAATGCTGATAGAGTAGCGTTTGTCTATTCTCCGTCAACACCATTTGCCCCAAATTTCATGCGAGTAAAAAACGCTGAGGATATTAAAATTGCAAAGGAAGCTCAGAAGCAACGTACAGAAGCCGCAATGAAGGATTTTTTCATGAATAGAAACGAAAACGGAAGAAGAGGACTGATACTTGGAATTGGTATTACTTCAGACATTTCTCAGGTTTCTTTAGATTCGGAAGATTCAGATATGGGGTTAGGATTTGCATGTACAACTCAATATATATTTCCAGTGTCTTCAAATTGGTATACTGGATTATCCATCGGATATTCTAGTGTGAGGGAGCCAGCGCCAACTGAGTTTAAAAACAAAACTTATGGTTTAAGCGGGATAATTGGTTTTTGTACGAAGGATCTTTCTCAAAAAAGCAATCCTGGATCTTATGCGTTTGTTGAAATGCAGGGAGGTGTATCAAGTACAGCATTCGTGACTCACATTTCTTTAGGGTTGATTATCAATCCAGTTAGAACAGTATCTCGCAAGTATGAGCCAAGCGGTTTTTCAGGTCTACTGTACTTTGCGGCAAACTACCAACTTTCAGGAATCAATTCAGGGATGACTACCGTGTTGCTGGGTTATGTTTTCCAATTTGATACACCTCAAGTCTCTAAAGCAAAAGGATGAATTTGGGCTATATCTATACCAAGTAAATGTAGTATGATATTTGATTCCAATACTTAGGATATAATCGATGAAATGGAATTTTTTTTTAAAAAGGATCATAATTCTATCAAGTGTTTTACTAATAATAATCTGTAATATTGGCTGTGTATTTGAATCAGCGATGAGACCTCTGACCCTAGAGATAAGTCCTGCTTTTTATGGTACAGTAAGTGGGGACGGAAATTATATGGTTGGGTCAACCGTTACAATCACAGCAACACCTTTTTCCGGATTCCGGTTTGTTGGATGGGATGACAATAACACAGAACCTATAAGAACCATAACAATACCCCCA
>CAYVWK010000208.1:0-3503 GCA_964455235.1 uncultured Paludibacter sp. | reverse complement strand
CCTGTGCGGATATAAAACGGCACATCACCCCATCTCCAATTATCAATAAAAGCCTTAATGGCTACATAAGTTTCGGTTTTTGAAACGGGTGAAACACCTTCTTCCTGACGGTATCCTGCTAAAATTTTATCACCTACCTGTGAAGCGATATATTGTCCGCGCACCACTTGTTGTGCTATATTTTCTGCTTGAATAGGACGCAAAGCCTGCAATACTTTTACGGTTTCGTTCCGAATAGAGTCCGAATCGAAAATAACTGGAGGCTCCATCGCCACCACAGCAAGCACCTGCAGCAGATGGTTTTGTATCATATCACGCATCGCACCTGTGCCATCATAAAAACCACCGCGACTACCCACTCCTATCTTTTCAGCAGCGGTAATTTCAACTCTATCTACATATTTTCTATTCCAAATCGGCTCAAAAAAGCCATTATAGAAGCGTGTAACCATGATATTCTGCACGGTTTCCTTTCCTAAATAATGGTCGATACGGTATATCTGATCTTCATTAAAACCCTCGTGCAACTTCTTATCTAACTCAATAGCAGAGGCATAGCTATAGCCAAAAGGCTTCTCAACAATGATACGTTTCCAGCCGTCTTCTTCTTCATTCAGACCTTGCTTCACTAAATTAGCTGCAACAGTTTCATATAAAAATGGAGGTATGGAGAAATAATAAATGATATTTTGATTGATATCTAACTTATTAGTTAAAGCGTAGATATACTCCTTCAAACCTACAAAATCAGCTTCATCTTTATTTTGAACTTTCTTGTAGAACACCTGATCCAGAAAGGTTTTGAGCTTATCAGGATGATTTTTCACATTGTCAGCAGCAAATTCAGTAAGGGCAGATTGCACATCTTTTCTATTGATGATTTCATCCTTTTCCATACTACCCGTGCCGAGCACGACAAATTTTTCAGGCAAAAAGCCATCTAAATAGAGTTGGAAAATAGCAGGCAAAAGCTTGCGCCGAGATAAATCACCATTAGAGCCAAAAATGACTAATACATGATTTTCAATATTTTTTTTGGAAAACATGACAGCAAAGTTATGAATTATACGTACTCAAACAAATTAACGCAGAATATGTTTGGATTAGCGCACACGGAGACGCTGACCGATTTGCAGCAGTTTGTTGCGGTTGATGCCGTTGAGCTGACAAAGTCGGGTAACGGTTGTACCGTTCTGTACAGCAATACGGCTGAGGGTATCGCCACTTTTAATGCGATAATATTTCGCTTCAGATAAAGCAGCCAATTCTTTTTGATAATAAAAACTATCCGCTTTTGTGATAAGATAATTATCCACCAAAGCTACTCCATTTTCAAAATCCACCAATTTTGCTGGGTTAAGCGGATTGCCAAGTATACGCATTTCATAGTGTAAATGCGAACCTGTTGAGCGACCTGTATTTCCGCCAAGTGCAATAGGTTGACCACCTTCCACGACTTCATCTAGCTTTACCAAAACCTTAGAAAGGTGTGCGTAAACTGTTTCCAAACCATTATCATGGCGCACCACTACATAATGACCGTAACCTCTTCTGTCATAGTCGATTATGCGAACTTTACCCGAAAAAGAGGAAGCCACCGTGTCGCCAACAAACAGTTTTACGTCCGTTCCATAATGAAAACGGTACCTGCGAGAGCCAAAATGAGAGGTTATATGTCCTTTTACAGGAGAATGATAGGTTGAAAAATCAATATTGATGGAGTCGGGCAGACTATCAATTGGAATTTTATAGGGATTTAATCGTTCGCAAGTCCAAATATAATTATAGAGATTATCAGCAGGATGATTTTCCATTAAGTCATCCGTTTCATCATGTAGCAAATCTTTATAGACATTGTCAACATCTTTATCCGAGCTTGATTCTATTTCAGTGGCGCGATAGAGATCAGACTTATCGGGTTCTATAGCTAATGAGTGAGTGCTTGATAATAAGAATGTTACGATACAGAGAGCTAGGAAAATTGTAGAAAATCTCATGTTGTTTATATTAAATCAATATTCGTCGTTAGCATAAATAAAATTTAGTTGATGAAATGGATAATCAAAAATTTCATCAGGTTTGAAAAAACGCTTCAGCTCAATAGCCGCTGTTTCTGGAGAGTCGGAGGCATGTACAATATTTTCTTGTACACTAACGCTAAAATCACCGCGAATAGTGCCTGGCGCCGCTTCTCTTCCATTGGTTACACCAGTGATATTTCTTACAACACGAACTGCATCAACCCCTTGAAAGCAACACACGATTACAGGAGCAGCCATCATGGAGTCTTTGATTCTACCAAAGAAAGGGCGATCGGCAAGATGTGCATAATGCTCTTGAAGAATTTTTGAGTCTAATTGCATCATTTTCATGCCGCAAACTTGCAAACCCTTATGCTCGAAACGCTTGATGATTTCTCCGATCAAACCTCGTTGGACAGTACAAGGTTTTAGTAATACCAGTGTCTTTTCCATGACAATCAGATAGTTATTTAGTGAAAATAAAATTCAAACCTTCAAAAGTATAACTTTTAAAATTGTCGAGCAAACCATTTTCAAAATTTAACTAATATTTCCCCAATCTTTTGTGTTAGTCTTTAATTTTTGAAGTTGTTTTGATAAGATGTGATGATTATCTTTTTCGAGTTTAGGGTCTTCTTCCAAAATTTCGATAACAAACTCGCGAACTATACCCAGCATTTTCCCATCCCGAGCAATATTGGCAATTTTCAGTTCGAAAGGGATGCCGCTCTGCTGCGTTCCCTCCAAATCACCAGGACCGCGCAGCTGTAAGTCAGCTTCAGCAATCTCAAAGCCGTCGCTCGTTCGGGTGATGATTTCCATGCGCTTACGCGTATCGGTTGCTAACTTATAGCCTGTCAGCAAAATGCAGTACGACTGCTCCGCACCACGCCCAACCCTGCCACGTAACTGATGAAGCTGCGACAGGCCAAAACGCTCAGCATTTTCGATAATCATCACCGACGCATTGGGCACATTCACCCCCACCTCTATCACCGTTGTCGCCACCATAATCTGCGTTTTCCCCTCTGCAAACTGCTGCATTTGATAGTCTTTTTCGGCAGGTTTCAGCTTGCCATGCACCAAACTCACCTTATAATCAGGGAAGGCATCTCGGAAGTATTCATAGCCATCGGTTGCATTTTGCAAGTCTATTTTTTCTGATTCCTGAATCAAGGGATAGACTACATAAATCTGCCGACCAGCCTGTATCTGCTTGTAAATAAAGCCATTCAAAGCCTGTCTTTTATTTTCGTAATAGTGATAAGTCTGCACCTGTTTGCGACCTGGCGGCAGCTCATCTATCACCGACACACTCAAATCGCCATAGACTGTCATCGCCAAGGTGCGCGGAATAGGCGTTGCCGTCATCACCAAAATATGAGGCGGATGCACATTCTTTTTCCAGAGCTTAGCGCGCTGCTCAACACCGAAGCGGTGCTGCTCGTCTATCACGACCAAACCCAGATTCTCAAACTGCAC
>CAYVWK010000207.1:0-3518 GCA_964455235.1 uncultured Paludibacter sp. | reverse complement strand
ATGATTGCGCCACTGCGTGGCTTTCAAGCACATCACCTCACCGCCACTCTCGCTTGAATGCTGCGGTTATCTGAAATGACTTGCAGGATGTAAACTCCTGCTGCTAAGTCGCGTACATTAGCTTCAAAAGCGGTGGTTTTAATCGATGGATAGGATTTCACCACTTGTCCGCTTAAGTTGATAATGCTGATAGATTCCATCTCCATATCCGCATGTATGCTCAACACATCCGATGATGGGTTGGGATAGATATGAAGCTGTTCTTTTTTCTGAACATCTGCCACTGCAGAATAGTTCTTATCTGCAAAGCCAAATGGCTGTGTGCAGGTTTCTCCATACTTGTTTTTAATCATCGCACGTACGTAATTTCCTTGGTAACCATCATAATAGAAGGTTTTACCATAGCCTACCACCGTGCTTTTTCTCGTACTTGCCACACCACCATTCACATCCGTACTGGAAATCCAATAGACTTCTTCGGTATCTGTATCAATCGTGATGGTTTTCGCCTCTTTATCCGTCTCTATCTTATGTATTCTCGGGGCTTTAGCAGCACCGCTTCCGCCTGGCTCATACGAGAAATACAGCTTACCTTTGCGCATCGCATCTTTCAAAGCTGGGATGGTCAAATCTTCCATCAACATAAATTGATAGTTGCGGAAATACTGATCTAATGTATGCGCATCATCACATGAATACCCATAAACTGGTCGTTCGGGCATCGTAATATTCAATATCTGATCCCACAAAATGCGGTCGTTGGGGCGACGGTTACCTTGATTATATACCTCCAAGCCTATCAGACTCTCATAAGTTTGAAAATTACGTGCATGCCATGCTGGTGAGTTTTTCTCAAAGTTAGCATTATCGTAAGTCTTATCCAAACTCCAATATTGTCCAGGATGGTTGATGATTTGCAAACCACCCAATCTTTCGGTATAAGCGTAAGATTCTTGCAAAGAAGCAAACTCTTGCCCTTTCCTTCCTGTAAAGAAATCATTGTGATGATTAAATTCACCTCCCGTTGATTCGCTCCAATTATTGCGATTGTCCTTACTCAACTCGATAGATGGGAATGCCAAGAAGCCTACGGATGCAGCATCCACATTGGTCCAACTTGAATTGAAAGTATTAAACATCGACCAAGGATAGGTATTATCATCGTGGTCGGTCAACGCCAAAATCGTATAATTCTTCTCGCGATAATAGTTTATCACCTCATTAGGCTTAATTACGCAGTCGAACGAAGCATCTGTATGGGTGTGATAATTACTTTTATGCCTTTGTGTAGTTTCCCAATTTATCTCGGTATAAGCGTTCGTCACCAAAGTAGTTTCTATATTTTCGTGCGTAGTTTCATAAGGCACTTTCACCCATATAGATTCTGTAATTATATCACTTCCTTTTACAGCTTTAAAGATGATTTCGTAGATGCCTGATTGCGGAGAGAATGTAAATACATAATCACCTTTTGCATCTACGGTATGATTTTGAGCAGTAGGTGTAGCATAGGTTCGTGCTAACTGGAATGATACTGTATAACCTGCCAACTCCTCACTTGAAACGCGTACTGCTACAGGGGTTCCAACTTTACAAACAGAAGGAATAGCGGTGAAAGAAGTAACGCGCGGACCAAAAGGTTTGTCGGGTGCGTTGGGGTCAAAATTTTGCTCCAATTCATTCACATCCACCTTATTCGTTTTGAAAGAATATACAATTTCTGCTTTAGAACAGGTTTCTGAAACTTGAATAGTGGAAGTCAAGGCAGTCATTTTAGTACCTGTGTTCACACTTCCGAAGTAAATTTGGAAGCCTCTCTCTTCATCTCTAAAATCAACGGTTGCTTTTACGGTATAATCTGCCGAAGCACCTGTTTGAGTCATCATAACTTCCGTATTATCCCCTTTAATCACACGGAAAAACTGTGAAGAAGCGGCTATATTATCAGAAGTATAATCTTCGTATACATTGATACGCAACCAAGAATCGAATTGCTTGCTGCTACTAAAGCTTACATTTTTAGGTGATGGGAAGAATGGGTTACCCAAACAATCAGTACTCATATTCAGATTCCAGTAAAACTTCGATTTTTCGCTTGCTGGTATGACTTTCACATAGTTATACGCTGGTTTGGAAGTCGTACCGTTACTATAATACGCTATTTTTTGAAGCGCTTCCGAAGCATTACAAACTAAGTTTGTTTCTGTTGTCCCCGACATCAGTACCAAATTCATATCGGCTTTTTGTGCTTTTTGTGGTGCAGATTGGGGTGGTAACGTGCAAATAATCAACTGAATAAACTCAGTAAAATTGGCAAAACGATTTTTCCAAGTCTCATCGCGATGCACACCATTCGCATCATGTAAATATGGTAGATGGGTTTCATCAAAACCTTTTGCTAGCATTTGCTGACGAACAGTCAAAATATTATCTTGAAACTCAGGACCTTCTTTTCCTCCTACTGAAAAGAGAATTTGCATATCAGCATTGGTTTTTGTCCAACCATCAATATAAATAGCAAGTTCAGCTTGATTAAACCAGAAAGAAGGAGAAAACAAGCCAACTTTATTAAATTTATCTTGATGTTGCAATGCGGCATAGAAACTAAACAATCCGCCCATATCAGCCCCTGCAATAGCAGTATGTTCTTTGCCCGTTTTCACTCTATATTGTTGTTGAATATAAGGCATGATTTGGTTTACAAACACATTCAAATACGCATCAGCCTTACCAGAGCCCATAAATTCTCCATTGAAATAAGGAGATAACTCATTGATTAATCCGTAGAGACCAACCACAATAGTAGGTTCCATACCCGCAGCTTGAGCAGTAGCCATGGTGTTTACTATATCCCAAGAATGCGCACCAAAGAAATCATCTTTTACATTATCCCCATCGGTACCCGAATTTTTATAAAACTGCTGAATACCATGTAGATAGATTATAGGATAACTCTTGGTTGGGTTTGCTTCGTATTCATCAGGAATCAAAATTTGGATTTTGCGAGATTTTATACCATCGGGAAAATTGAAACTCAGTGTTTTAGTGTGGATAAGGGGGTTAGCAGGAACAAATTCTGCCGCCCAGCTACCCACCACATCCAAAGAAGTAGCAACCGTACGATTGTTTATTTCAGCACCAGAAGCACTTTTCTCTACATACTTCCAATCTTGTCCGCAAAGATATTTAAAGCCATCTGCCAATTGAGCAACAGTCACCTCTGGTAAATCCAGCGTAAATTTATTTGCTCCATTAGGTTCCATTTGCACAGCACTACCAGCTGACCACCCTTGAAAACCTCCTGCAACAAAGCACTGAGTAGTTCCAGCAGGTACGCTCACATTAAATTGAACAGCTGAAGCTATATTTATGCTAAGTATAAATAAGGTAATTAAAAGATAATTAAGCCTTTGCATAGTGTTATTGTATTTGTTTCAGAACTCAAAAATAGGTAATTAAACATCTTACAATGTCAATTATATCTTAAAAATGCAGATTTATTTATGCAAACGTTTGCG
>CAYVWK010000206.1:0-3527 GCA_964455235.1 uncultured Paludibacter sp. | reverse complement strand
TGACTGATAAACTTCCATCCATACTTAATGGCAATTCTGTTTAATTCGCTTGATTTCATAGCCCTCGGTTATTTATTTGACACGACAAAGATAAATAATTATTTGCCATTTTCAAACAAAAACAGCAAATAATTATTTACTTCTTTATTTATTTCATTATTTAAACTATCCTCAACAACAACACCTTCACTCCAAAGCTGTGAAATTCAGCTGCCAGCCAGAAGCGGTAGTGTGGCTGTCGGTAACAAACCAGATGAGAACTTCGTGGGTGTGGGATTGAATGATGGGTGGTGGTGTGCTGCCTGAAAATTGAGCTAAAAGATTATCGGGATGGGTCATTGTGCCATCGAAAATCATGACATTATCGACATTGGGTTGGGTGTCTAAGTGCGTGAATTCGATGAGGACTCGCTTACCTTGAGGCACAACTATCTGCCATTTACAGGCACTGTTGTTGGCGTAATTTTCTGCTCCACTATTATCGCTTATCGTGCCGTATTCAGCATAAATAAACTGGGTGTCTTTACAGTACAGGGTTGTAGAATCAACGGTCTCCATCTGATAGCTAAAGCTAAAATTTTTGGGGACTTTTGTTTTGGTTGGCTTTTCTATTCGAAAATGATTTCCTGATAAATAGATACCCATACGTAGTTGATTAATGCTTCCTGAATAATGTAAACTATCCTCTGCATACACTTGCACATCTCCTTTTGTCACAGGTATATCAGCGTATAAGTGCATCCCTTTGAAAGCTCCTACTGGCTGAATATCCCAATGCTTTATTTTCTTCTTTTGGGAGATAAATAGCTTTCCTTTGGGCAACTTAGGATTAAAATTCACGTATTTATAATCAGGGTTTTGAAGAAAATGAATGGCTGCCTGCATATTAGGAACTCCTGCACCCAATTTCCCTGCGTAGGTTAGGTTTGACTCATCTATGGCGGTGCTGGTGAATTTGATTGCATCTACCAAATCCGTAGAAGAGCTTGAGGGAAATGCAGCTTTTAAAGCAGCCAAACAGCCTGCAACAAGTGCTGTAGCTGGTGAGGTTCCATCAATATATACATAGGCATTGTCTGCTTTCGGGTGAGCACCGTAAATCTGAGTTCCAGGCGCAGCAATATCTATCCTCATACCGAAATTTGATTTGGCATTTTTGAGATTTGTCGAATCGAGGGCTGCAACAGCAATCACACCTGGCAACGAGGCTGGAATTTCTACTTTTTCTGATGCAAAATTTCCTGCAGACGCAACTATCATAATACCTTCCTGAGATGCTTGATATATGAGTGCTTTCTCATCTTCACTAATATTACCACCACTCCACGCACAACAAATAACATCAGGCTTCAAGCTAATTGCATAACGAATACCTTTATAACCATCGGAGATATACGTGTTTTTAGCATTATCGGAAACGGCTTTTATAGGGATGATGCGTAAATAATTAGCAGCTTCATCCCCGTAAAAACCTTCGAAAATAGATGCTATAAGGCTTGCAATATAGGTTCCATGATAAAAAATCTCCTCATTGCCATGACGCACCGACACATCATTGTCGTTATTCGAAACATCCCAACCTTGCACATCATCAACATACCCATTTCTATCATCATCTTGAAAATTATTGGGTATTTCCTGTTCGTTGGTGAATATGTATTTGTTGAGTGCTTTGTGGGTCAGACGAAAACCATCATCCACCACCGCAACGGTAATCACTTTACGTGGCGTGGCTTGCTGGTGGACGATATTTAAAGCATGATGAGCAGATAAAATAGCTTTACTTTTCCCAACTTGTTCTGCTATTGGCTGAGCCGTAGCAGGTATAAAAATCAGAAAAAGTAAAGCAAAAAGGAATAGCAATGAGCTTCGTTTTTTATTCATACACAATTGAAATTGTATGGGTATGAGATGGTAAGTTGCCGATAGTAAGTGTAACACTTTCAGCACCTCCTCCTTCACCCATCGCTCTATTGCTTAATCCTGCACCTTGTCCGTAATGAATAGGAACACGTCCACGTAAATCAGGCACCGCAAAAGTAGTTGTACCATTTCCACCAAAGGTTGTACCTATCAAGGCAAATAAAGCCATATCGGTATTTATAGCTAAAATGGCACCATTACATTGAGTATAACCAGAAGGGGCAAAATTAAATGCATACAGTTCAATTTCTCCCACAAAAGGATCATAGCCACTTCGTGAGGGAAAGATTCCATTTAATGCTATACAATAATTTAAGGCAAGGAAAGGCTGCATATTATTGACGGCTTGATTATATCCAGTTGCTGCTGTGGATAGCACTAACTTTTTGGAGACCCAATTTGAGCCATCATAGGTCAGCAAAGCACCATTTTGAGCGGCTTGCAGTTTCATATAGCCTTGTGTAGCGTGATTGCCCCAGGCATAAGCAGTATTCCAATTAGTTGTATCGTTGGCTGTAATCTCTGCTGCAACGGATGCGTTGAAGTCAGGGTCGGTTTCTGTAACCGCACCAACAGTTTCAGCATAAAGAGCATACGGAACGCTCATCAACTGACTAATCCCATTAATGGTGTAATTAGTTCCACCTGCTGGGTCGGTTTCAGTTTGAATAAAATAAGGTCCAGCAGCCCAATCAATAGCAGCAAAACTACCACTTTCAACTGTACCTGCACCAATTTCAAAACTAACTAAACCATTGACATCTGTCGTAGGATTTTGCTTTTCAGCATATATTACATTTCCTGTTGGAGAAGTTTGAATGATACTAATTTTCATACCTACAGCTGTTTCGGAGATGGGTTTATTGTCTATTCCCCTTATAGCTGCCTGATAATTCATTTGTTGAGGTGCTTGCGCAAAGCAAGTGAACACCCATATTAACGCTGATAAAATAATAATCGACCTTTTCATGACAATTTACTTTTTAATGATTTTAAAAGATTGAATTTCTGTTGTTTGTTCTGTTTGTTGAACTATTTTCAGCAAATAACTACCTATTGCTTGCGTACTCATCTGAATATAGGTTTCATCATTCACAATTTGTTCATGTTGAAGCACTTTCCCGTTTAAGTCGTATAAGAAATACGCATAGTTCATTTTATTTGCATGATCTACCTTCAGTAGAAGTTGGTCGGCAACTGGGTTTGGATAAACCTTTAGTTGCAAATCATTTGTAGGTTGATTAATACCTACCAAATTTTTATCAATATAGATTTGATGAGGACCAGGAGTAAGCGTACCTGTTGCTCCCGTAGAGGATTGAGCAACTAATAAACCCACTGAATAACTAATAGTTCCACCGCTTCCATAATTTTGCCCTCCTGCACTAACGACAGTTTGTTGGGCAAATACTCCTGTGATGCTTAGCACATATATAATGGCTAAAAAGCATTTCAAATTTCTGTGTTTCATTCGTTTTTTTACATTTACTTCAGTTTTAGTTGTTTGTTTATTTAATTTGCACCATACTGTTATGGTACGTCTTCACTTGATATCAAAAGAGACATCAACTCACATATCTTTTGCTTTCCGCTCGGCTATGCGT
>CAYVWK010000205.1:0-3532 GCA_964455235.1 uncultured Paludibacter sp. | reverse complement strand
CTACTATCTATGCTGAAATCTTAGGTAGTGGTATGAATATTTCTCCTAATATATCCTATTCTGATACAGATAGTATTATTGATTGTATGAAAGAAGCGTCTATTGATGCTTTTATATTATTTGATAGTATTAACTTGGTTAATGCTCATGCAACTGGAACTGATACTGGTGATATAGCTGAAGGTAAAGCTATTGAACAGCTTTTACCTAATACAACGACAAATGCACTCAAAGGCTATTATGGTCATACTATGGGTGCATGTGGAGCTATTGAAACCATTTCTACTATCTTAGGACTAAACAAAGGTAAGTTCTATTCAACAAAAAATTGTAATACATATGACAGTAATTGTGGAAAGATTGATTTCACAAATGAACTGACTAATGTCGATATTCACAGTCCTATTGTTCTTAAAAATGGTTTTGGACTTGGTGGTACAAATACTACATTAATCTTTCAAGCCTTTAACAAAGGAGAGTAACATGCTTGGTTTCACTATTAGAAAAGACGAAGAACTGGAAGGTTTTCAAATTGTAACCTGTAACGGTATGACCATTTCCATGTGGGGTCTTGGTGCAAGTGATGGTTCTGCTGTACAATTCAATGAATGTGCTGTAGCTATTGGTCAGCCTGTTCCTGAATTTCAAGATATGCTTGAAGGTTTTGGTCTACTTGCCAGTATTCTTGATATCAGCCCTATGGAGAATATTACTCCTATGGTTATGGAAAAGATGGGCTATACCCCTTCAGCTAAAGAAACTAACAGCAAAATATTTATCACAAATATTGGTAAGTATTTTGAAATTGTTGAATTCGTTAAGAAGCTTGGAGTTCAATAATGATGCCTACAAACATCATGTTTTTCCACTACTTCGGTGCTTTTGGAGTATTGCATAAAGTATGTAATATGAAAGCAGGAGACATATTTTCAGACTATCGAGGTGTGGAATATGAGGTTCAAGCTAATCTTTCTGTAAGACGTATCTCACCAAAGCGAGATGCTAATGGCAATTACATCAGGTATAATTAAACGATGCCTAGAAGAATGTGAAAAGTCTACTTATAGATTTAGAGTAGGTGCCGTCATATTCTCTAGTAAACGTATAATTTCATCTGGTCATAATGAGATACGTTCAAGCAATATTCCTAGCAAGCATAAGCTCTATAACAATTCAGTACATGCAGAACAAGCAGCATTATTAGGTACAGATTGGAATAAACTAAAAGGATGTTCCATTCTTGTTATGAAGTGTAGTAAAACACTTAAACAACTTTCTAATGCTAAACCTTGTCCTATGTGTATGAAAGTTCTAGAACATGTAGGAATAAAAGATATTTACTATAGTAATGAACAAGGTGAAATAGTAAAGGTACGGATATGAAGATTCAAGAAATACTGAAATGTTTACCTCATAGGTACCCATTTCTTCTTATAGACAGAGTAGACCAGATTCGTAAACATGAAGCTATTACTGCCTATAAGTGTGTTACATATAATGAACCTTATTTCCAAGGTCACTTTCCTAATGAACCTATTATGCCGGGTGTTTTAATCATAGAAGCTATGGCTCAAGCATCTGGTATCCTCATTAGTCAAGAACTAGCAGAAAATCAACTCTGTGTTCTTGCTGGTGTAGATAATGTAAAGTTCAGAGGAAGAGTAGTACCGGGAGATAAGCTTCAAATACATTGTAATATGAAGTTTGGTAAGATGGGAGTATGGAAACTAGAAGGTTCTGCCTTTGTAGACTGTATTCCTGTTGCTGAAGCTAAACTGACTATTGCATCTATGTTTATTCCAGAGTAATTAACATTTGACTCCATTCGGTATTTACTATTTCAACCTTAAGAAATAGCATGTAATCGTATATCATTTGCTCCTATGTTTAATAGAGGAATTAGGTTGTAGTATTACAAATGTGATAAGGTTTGGCGTTTTTCCTTATCCTCTCCACTCCAAATACTGCAACCTTTATTTGAACGTATGTTTATTGGGGGCTTTGTAAACCTACGTTCACTTCCAGTTAGGAGATAGATACTCTCCCTTTGTCACAATCCTGTATCTATCAAGAGTTTCCTGTTGTATAAAGTCATAAAAACTCTTTTCATTTCTGTATCATTAATAGGATTAAATATGGCAGTAATTTACAACTTCAATGACTATCACCGTGCATCAAAGGTCAAAGTCAAAACAGATATACAAGATAAGCCTAGCTTTAGTCCTATTAATAATGCAGAAATACAACCTAAACGTATGTATACTGAAGAAGAGTATATTAGAGCTATTCAGATACAACGTAGGTTAGCGTACAACATTGTATTGCTTCTTAAGCTGAATGAAACTATGCCAGTAGAAGAAGCTATTCAAGCACTTATACAGAAAGCAGGAGAAGAATAATGTCAACAAAACCTAATCCCGGTTCTAAAGAAGCTAGAGAACAAGGATGTTTATGTCCTGTAATAGATAATGAGCGTGGTAGAGGTTATCTTGGTAATGGAGAACAATTTGGTTTTGTTATAAATGAAAATTGTCCTCTTCATGCTCCTACAACTGAAGAAAAAACTAATATCTTCCTTGAACAGTTTAAAAATGCAATGAAAAGATTTAAACATAATCAGGAAGATGTAGGTAACATTTTAGGTATTAGCCGTAGTAGTGTAAGTCGAATACTTCAAGGTAAACAATCCAATTTAGCTACTAAGCTAACGAAAGAAATTCGTCTTTACACTCGTTATGGTAAGATTCCACAAGAAGAACTTATAACACAAAAAGACCTAGACCAATTAGGAGAAACAATGACAAAGCCTACTTATTCTAAAGAAGCAATCGAATTTACTAAGGTTTATTACATTCGTAACAATGAACGTGAACCTGTTGGTTGTCTTGTAGCTACATTGGTTCCTGTAGGAGAAAATCCTGATTCTCCTTATATGGTAGCTATTGGTCTTGCCATGTGTAATACAAAACATGACGCTTTTGTAAAGAAAACAGGTAAAGAACTAGCTATTGCTAGAGCAAAAGAGCATTGGAAGGAATATACATTTGTAAACTATCAAACATCTGATTATCAGGATGTAGGTATAGAAGTTTTCAACTTTATTCGAGAATGCGTAAGATACTATAAAAACAAAAGTATTATTCTTCCAAAAATACTTCTTGCTTACGATAAGTATTAAACAAATTTAGATACAGCCAGCATCATTTTGTATAGTCGGTAAACACAAAACTGTATCTAGTTATGAACTAGAAGACTCGCACAGCAACACTAAACACTTCACTTGAAATGAAGCAGAGGTAGTTCAAATCCACAAAGTCCTAGTCATGGTGACGTTAAGGCAAGGAGTCTCGAATGAACAGGTTTATGAAAGCAATGGGTGATAGTAACATGACCTACACTAAAAATGGAGCACAAATGGCAGAGTAAACTCTACTTTATTTGTCACTGTAGTTTTGAAATATATAATTCCAGGTATGAATCCTGGAATTATATAAAATTAAGCAAATATAGTACCAAATGTACAGATTATGTG
>CAYVWK010000204.1:0-3534 GCA_964455235.1 uncultured Paludibacter sp. | reverse complement strand
CGGAAGCGGGGCTATGCCCGCCCTCTCGGTGGACGGGGAGATCTACCCGTGCATCCGATGGCTGCCTCACACTCAAATCGACAAGGCAGATTTCATCGTCGGGACCGCCAAGGAAGGGTTCACCCACAAGGAGAATTTTCTGAAGGTGCGCGAGGGCGCCTATCGCTCCAATTGCTCACTCGAGGAGAAGTGCAGGACCTGCGAGGTGGAGAGCGCATGCTCGTACTGCATCGGAGGCTGTTACTCGGAGTTCGGTGAATTCAGGCGGACGACCTACATCTGCGAAATCACCAAACTGCTGGTCAAATGGGCCAGAAGTTATTGGGATGAATACAACCGGCTGGAGGGATTGGATCCGATCGACTGGGCTGTTGAAGCTAGGGAAAAAGGGAACCGGCACTGGATTAGGTGAGAATGTGAGAAATTAAGGGATTCTTGACATTGGGTTATGCAATCACAGCTATGCCATACCTATTCAGCAGGGGGCCCTACCTCCCTGCACCCCTTCAATGATTGAATAGGCTAATGGTTGAATTTCTCATCAGAAAGCTCGTATAGGTCTGACCCTGTATGTATTGCGTCGACTGAAGGAATGCTGGGTTCCAGACAAGTCTGAGTAAGAGAATGTATGAGTCCATGCATGGTATTCGTTGTAAATAGAGGAACTCCAATAGCCCCCAAATATATCAAAATCACCTAGATCATATAAATGGAGATTTTGACGCATCAAATTTAGCTCATCTTTGCTTGGAAGAAACCAATCATCATATATAACTCCTCCTTTGGCAACCACCAGATCTGCGCACAGCTTTGCCGCATAATCTGATTTATTTTTATCAGGATCAGCATCACCAAACTTTACCAAAATCTTCTCTGTGTTACTCTCACCTGTGCCTACGTCAGTACCAATGTCTTCTATTACTGTTCCGTATCCTCCCCATATCCTCCCGCTGAATTCATAGCTTGCAGAAGCTGCTTCTAGATATCTCCAGGTATCTGTAAAGTAATTTGGATTTTCATAAAATACATACCCCCCACAGGGCCCAATGAAGGGGATAATTATCCAATTTGCGTACAAAATTTGGTCAGAAGAATCCGAGAATATCGTGGAAGGTTGTACTTGAGTACCTGTTCCATTCTTTCCAGTCCGCCAATCACCAAAGGTATGACCGTTTCGTGTAACAGACGGGAGTGCTCCATATGTCTGTCCAAAGGTTATGGTCTTACTTTTGTAAGCCGGTGCTGTTCCCCCTTGGCTATCAAAAGTTATGGTAAAACTCAATGCATTCCATTTCGCATATAACATTATCGTTGAGATCACAGTTTCCGAATTGAAATTCCAACGATTTTTACATGCCATCTCCTTATACCAACCGTCGAAGGTATATCCCGTTCTGGTTGGAGTTGTTGGTTCTACCAACTTTTCCCCGTCCATAATTTCGATGGGCACTACAACACTTCCTCCTCTACTGTTAAAACTGACCACATGCAAGGCAATCCACTTCGCATATAGTGTCATCTCAGAAGTCACAGTGTTTGTGTAGAAATCCCACTGCTCGACGCAGCCGCTCTGTTTATACCATCCATCAAAGAAGAATCCATTTCTGATCGGTGCCTGCGGCTCAGATATTACATCACCAAAAGTAACCTCGGCGACTTCGTCGACAGCACTTCCGCCTTGGCTATCAAAAATCACCGAGTAGCGGGCTACTGTCCACTTGGCATAAAGGGTGACGTCCGAATCAACCATATCATTATCAAAGTCCCATGCTTCATCATACGATGCTGTCTTATACCAGCCTGCGAAAGTGTAACCAGCTTTTACCGGTGACACGGTTGGTTCATCTATCTTTTCCCCGTGCAATACATTGATCAATGAGGAAACAGCATTCCCTCCTTGGCTATCAAAATGCACAGTATGTGCGACCAGCCATTTTGCATAGAGCGTAAGATCAGTAGTTACCGTTTGGTTAGGGAAGTCCCATTCATCTCCATACTTATTATCACAATACCATCCATCGAATATGTAGTCTTCTTTCATTGGAGAATCTGGCGCTCCAATTGTAGACCCATACCTTACACCTTCAATGGGTGGAATACTCGATCCTCCCAGGGTGTCAAACATCACGGAATGGAGCGAAATCCACTTCGCATATAGTATTAATGACATATTGGAAGTATAGATACCCCCTTCAAGATAATCACGGCCTGATCCATCAGCCTGGGTATTCCACCCTGTGAAAACATAACCAGTACGTAAAAGATTCCCAGAATTTGCTCGCACTGACAAATCAGCATCATGATACTTTCTTTGTGAATCAGGTATCACACCCTCTGAAGCGCCATTGGCATCATAAGTTACCAGATACGTATCAGGGACCCATTTGGCATAAAGGATTATGGCTGCATCAACAGCATAGGTACCTTCTTCCAAATAACCGTCTCCTGTTCCTTCAGAATGAGTATTCCATCCACTAAAGGAATATCCTGCCCTCTCCAATCCTTTTTCGTTACCTGCCAACACTAGATTTTCACCATGTGCTTTCGATTGAGGATTGGGAACAGTTCCTCTGGTGGCTCCATTGGCATCGTAAGTGACCGAATAGGTATTTGCTACCCACGTGGCGTATAATGTCAACGCACCATCCGATGTGTATGTGCTGCCCTCTGCATAATCAGTTCCAAAACCATCTGCCTGAGTATTCCAACCAGAGAAAGAGTAACCTTCCTTTGCCAAACCATTATTGTTACTGGCCAATACGAGGTTGATTCCGTGGTTTTTTGATTGTACATCTGGAACAGTCCCATCGGTGGCGCCATTGGCATCATACGTGACGGAATACTTGCTCGCTGTCCACTTGGCATATAACGTCAATGCAACATCCGTTGTGTATGTGCTGCCCTCGGCATAATCAGTACCTGATCCATCTACCTCGGAGTTCCAACCAGCAAAACTGTATCCTGTGCGTTGCAAATCTCCAGAGTTGGCTGCCAATTCAAGATCAATTCCATGCGTTTTCTCTTGGGTTAAAGGTACTGTACCTTTGTCATTACCATTCCCGTTATAGGTTACAAGGTATGCAGTTGCGTTCCACTTTGCATACAGTGTGATATCAGAAGTGACAGTATCACTAATAAAATTCCATGCTGATGTTAAGTCACTATCCTTGTACCAGCCTTCAAACTCATAATTGTCTCTTATAGGGGATTTGGGCTCAGCAATCTTCGAACCTTTGAGGACAGTCATCTCTACAATTGCATTTCCCACCTGACTATCAAAACGCACAGTGTAAACAGGGATTTCATTGGAACAAGACATCAGTACGATTGGAACACAACCTATCGATATCATAAGGAGGATGCTTGCTACAACTGCGCAATTTTTCATCAAAGGCCTTCTTCCAAATTATGCAAGCACAAAATTATGTCCAATCTTTCCTTAATCATATCCCATCGACTATGCGATTACAATGAATAATTACTCTTGGAGATAATACTTGGAGATAATACGAGGAGAAGCAATAAGCATTACTA
>CAYVWK010000203.1:1851-3579 GCA_964455235.1 uncultured Paludibacter sp. | reverse complement strand
CTGCTTTCAGAGTGTTTAATGTGGGCCCAACTGGACTTGAACCAGTGACCCCCTGATTATGAGTCAGGTGCTACTAACCAACTGAGCTATGGGCCCTTGCTTTTGCAATTTTTTACTACCTTTGCAAAGCGATTGCAAAAGTAATAAATTTTGCGATTACTGCAAACTATTCATTATTTTTTTTGAAAATGATTATTCCGCTTAATATACAAACTCATATCACAGATTCTCAATTTGCAGCTACAGTCGGTTTTTTTGATGGTGTGCATCTTGGACATCGCTTTTTAATTGATGAACTAAAATCCAATGCAAAGAAGCATGGTTTGAAATCCATGATTATCACTTTTAAAAATCATCCGCAAACGACTCTAAATAAGGAGTTCAAGCCGCAGCTGCTAACTACCAACACTGAAAAAGTGGACTATCTGCGTCAAATGGGTGTGGATGAAGTGATTGAGTTGGAGTTTACACGTGAAATTGCTGATTTGTCAGCTGCGCAATTCGTAAAAAATGTACTTTTTTACGATTTGCACGTTCGTTTTTTGCTTGTTGGGCACGATCATCGGTTTGGAAAAGATAGAAAAGATGGGTTTCCCGAATATCAATTGTATGGACAAGAAGTAGGGATGATGGTACAGCAGGCATCCCGATTTAGTACTGAAAAGTTTGATACAATTAGTTCTACGGATATTCGTAAGGCCTTGGAACAAGCAGATATTGATACTGTTAATGCTCTTTTAGGACGACCCTATTCCTTTGTTGGTCAGGTGATTGACGGCTTTAAAGTGGGACGAAAAATCGGTTTTCCTACAGCTAATCTTCAACCAACAGATGCTGCTAAGATTATACCTCCTATAGGTGTTTATGCCGTTGAAATTGAATGGAATGGCAATGCTTTTAAGGCGATGATGAATATCGGTCGCCGCCCAACGGTTGATAATTCTTCCGCTATTAGTTTGGAAGTGCATATCATTGATTTTAACGAGGATATCTATCATCAACAATTAGAAGTTCGTTTTCTAAAAAAAATTCGTGATGAGAAGAAATTCAATTCCGTAGAAGAATTGATTGCACAATTAAAACTCGATAAGGCGTTCGTAATGTCCAATATTTGAATTTCTTAGTTGTATTTAAGATGAATAAACTTACCGTTTTCCGATAAATTCTCGTAAATTTGTCGGCTGTGATTCAAAATAATTATATAAATATGAGAAAACTAATTTTATTTACAATGATCGCTATGACTATAGTAGCATGTACGTCGAAAAACCCTTTCTTCTCAGAATATGAGAATGAATATGGGATTCCTCCTTTTGAAAAGATTGAAAACAAGCATTATTTACCTGCTTTTAAAGAAGGCATTAAGCAACAACAAGCTGAATATGATGCTATTGCACATAATACAGAAGTTCCTACTTTTGAAAATACGATAGAAGCTATTGAAAAAAGTGGTGCATTATTAACCAAGGTTTCTGCTGTTTTTTACAACCTCAATTCTGCTGAAACCAATAAAGAAATGGAGAAAATAGCCACTGAGATTTCTCCTCTTTTATCGGAACACGGTGATAATCTATATTTGAATGATGCTATCTTTCAGCGTGTTAAGGCTTTATATCTGTCTAAAGATGATTTAGTACTGAATGGTGAGCAAATTCAAATTTTGGAAGATTATTATAAAAACTTTGTGCGTAGTGGTGCTGATTTGAATGAAGCGGATAAAGATAAATT
>CAYVWK010000203.1:0-1751 GCA_964455235.1 uncultured Paludibacter sp. | reverse complement strand
CGCCCTTTGATTACAAATGTGGGTAATTTCACCAAGCCAACATCCTCTAAACCAGCTTTGTTAAGCATGGATGAAGTTGAAACTTTGTTCCACGAATTTGGTCATGCTTTGCATGGTTTATTATCGAATGTAACTTACCCAAGTTTGTCTGGAACCAATGTAGTACGTGATTTTGTTGAATTGCCTTCTCAAATTATGGAAAACTGGTGTTTCGAACCACAGGTGATGAAAACCTATGCAAAACATTATGAAACGGGCGAAGTAATGCCTGAGGAATTGATGCAGAAAATTCAAAATGCTGGTACTTTCAATCAAGGTTTTGTTATGACAGAGCTTTTATCTGCAGCAATTTTAGATATGGATTATCATAGTTTGAAAGAAGTTCCAGATAATTTTGATGTAAATGCTTTTGAAAAAGCCTCTATGGAACGTATGGGCACCTTGCCCGAAATCATTGTGCGCTATCGCAGTACCAACTTCAACCATATCTTCGGAGGTGGTTATGCAGCAGGCTATTACAGCTATACTTGGGCTGAAGTTTTAGATGCAGATGCTTATCAAGCTTTTGTTGAAACAGGCGATATCTACAACCAAGAAGTAGCTCAAGCTTATCGAGAAAATATCTTGGAAAAAGGTGGTTCTGAAGATGCGATGCAGTTGTATGTTAAGTTTAGAGGGCATGAACCAAGTCCAGAAGCCTTACTAAAACGCAGAGGATTCATCAACTAAAAACTGAAAATCAACATGAAATCCCCAAGTATCCAATACCTTATAAAACCCAAATTGCCGATTATGATTATCATGGCATTGGTATTTTTGGGTGCTTGGGGATTTAATATGCATTTTAGTCAAGCTGAAAAAATCACGTTTTCTATCAGTCCAAATTTTACATTATTTGCAACTGATAATTTTCTCCACACGGTGTTGGTGATGCTATTTACCATGCTGAATTCATTTTTGATATTGAGAATAAATAAGCGTTATGCCATCATTCGAACACGCACTTTCTTACCTATCTTATTCTACACCTTATTCATTTTAACGTGGAAAAGTGGACATCAATTGGTTTATCCACATCTATCTCTGACCTTATTTTTGTTTACGATTTTATTGATTTTTGGTACATATAAAAACAGAAAGGCAGTAATCCCAATCTTTTGGGGAAGTTTATTCATTGCAATCATCAGTATCCTCAATCCTATTTTTTTGTTTTTGATGATTCTTTTGTGGTTGGGAATGATTATGCTACAAAGTTTTTCCTTGAGAACATTCTTAGCCTCCTTGATGGCTTTAATTGTTCCTTGGGTTTTTTTCATTGTATATCAGCTATATACATTAACTGAAATAGTTGTTTTTGATAAATTAATATCCATTTTAGATGTTGAACTCATCACTGATTGGCTTAATTGGCCTGAAAAAATATACTTGCTGACGATAGCTGTGTTGTACCTGATTGCGTTAATTGGTTTCTACACCAATTTATTAAAAGATTCGATTCGAACACGACAAAACATCAATTATTTAGTTTTAAGTTTGATATTGATGTTGATTTTCACTTTCATTTTCCCTTTTTCACTCGCCATTTTTGTCCCCTTCATCGCCTTCTTTATGGCCTACCTTTTTGCCCATCTTTTCACTCTCAATGAGTCGCTATTTTATACCATTCTTTTCTATATTGTAATCCTAGTGAATATGGGGTTTTGGGTGTTGAATTGTTGTTTTATTTAGATATTGATGTTTGAAGCTAAAAA
>CAYVWK010000202.1:0-3605 GCA_964455235.1 uncultured Paludibacter sp. | reverse complement strand
GTGAAAGTCCCACCGAATATATCAAACGGGTGAAACAGTAGTTCTTTCCCCAAAACCCAATTTATCATGAACAAAAAATATTCATTCTTAGTATTTGTCCTATTTTTCAATGTTTTGATCAATGCTCAAAATCCTCTTTGGATGCGCTATCCTGCTATTTCGCCGGACGGTTCTCAAATTGCTTTTGCCTATCAAGGGGATATTTATACAGTAGATATTGATGGTGGTGTCGCAACCAGATTGACTACCCATGAGGCTTTTGATAGCAATCCTGTGTGGTCGCCGGACAGCAAACAGATTGCTTTTGTCAGCGATAGGGATACGGGTGCTAAAGATATTTATATCATGTCGCGTGAAGGTGGCGCCGCTAAACGATTAACGATCCATTCTGCTCCTGAAACTCCCTTCACTTTTACTCCGGATGGCAAACATTTAGTCTTCGCTGCGCATTATCAAGATCCGGCTCAAAGTGCGCTTTTTCCTACTGCACATCTGACTGAAGTTTATCAGGTAAATATTGAAAATGGCAAAACAGAACAGATTTTAGCTTTCCCGGCTATCAACGTCAGTTTTAATAAATCTGGTTCAAGAATCATCTTTCAAGACATGAAGGGTTTTGAAAATACCTGGAGAAAACATCACACTTCCTCTGTTACAAGAGATATTCTTACGTATGATTTTGAAAGCGGCAAATATGAAAAATTAATTGGCAGAGCGGGTGAGGATACCAATCCGGTTTTTGCTCCGGATGAAAAATCTTTTTATTTCTTAAGTGAAAAAAGTGGCAGCTTCAATGTATTCAAAGCTGATTTTACTCATCCGGAAAACATGCAACAAATTTCCTTTTTTGAGGAACATCCGGTGCGTTTTCTTTCTGTTGCTGATAATGGTACGCTTTGCTTTGGCTTCGACGGTGAAATTTACACCCAAAAAAATGATGCAAGTCAAGCACAAAAAGTAAATATTCATATCATAACTGATATTGCAGAAGTGCAAATTAAAAAAATCAATCATACTTCCGGTGCAACTTCAGCGACTAATTCTCCCGACGGGAAACAAATTGCTTTTATCGTTCGTGGAGATGTTTTTGTTAGCGCAACGGATTATAAAACAACCAAGCAAATCACTGCAACTGCTGCGCAGGAAGCCGATATCGACTTTGGAAAAGATAATCGCTCATTGGCTTACAGCAGTTACCGTGATGGTTATTGGGATGTGTATCTTGCCAAAATAACAAGGGATGAAGAAGCGAATTTCCCCAATGCAACCTTGATTACTGAGGATAAATTGATGCCTGATCATGCAGCTGAAAAGCAAAATCCCAAGTTTTCCCCTGATGGAAAAGAAGTAGCTTTTGTCATGGACAGAATGAAACTTATGGTTTACAATATGGAAACCAAGAGTCTGCGAGAAATTACTGACGGGCGTTTTCAGCATGGAGCAGATGGGCATATGAAGTTTGATTGGTCGCCAGACGGGAAATGGTTTTTATTGGAATATGTCGCCAACAAGCATGCTCCTTATAGCGACATAGGCATTGTGAGTGCACAGGGCGGTGATATTTTCAATATCACGCAAAGCGGGTATATCAATCGCAATGCACGTTGGGTGATGGACGGCAATGCCATTATTTTCAGCACTGAATTATTTGGTATGAGAAGTCATGCCTCCTGGGGAGCTATGGAAGATGTGATGATTGCATTCATGAATAGAGAGGCTTTTGATAAATTCAGGATGAATAAAGAAGAATTTGAACTTTTCACTGAGGCAGAAAAATCGACAAAAAAAGAGGAAGAAACTGAAATAAGCACTAAAGACAAAAAGAAGAAAAAGAAGGAAGATGTTGCAGCAGAAAAAGATGAAAAGGATATATTGATTGAGTTTGAAAATCTTGAAAATCGAATAGTCAGATTAACGCCCAACTCCTCAAAATTAGGTGATGCCATCATTAATGATGAAGGAAGCAAGCTTTATTATTTATCAGCCTTTGAAGATGATTACGATATGTGGGTTTACGATTTGCGTGAAAAATCGACCAAATTATTAAGCAAGATAAAGAGTGGTTATGCGCGCTTAAACACAGACGATAGTAAAAAGAATCTTTTTATTTTAAGTGGTAAGAAGATGCAGAAAATGGATTTTTCCAACGATAAATTTACGGATATAACTTATCAAGCTGACATGAAATTGGATGTATCTAAGGAGCGTGAAGCCATGTTTGATTTTGTGGTGCGTGAAGAGCGTGAGCGTTTTTACCAGGTTGCCATGCATGGTGTTGATTGGGAAAAACTTACGCAGCATTATCGTAAATTTTTACCTCATATCAACAGTAATTATGATTTTGCTGAAATGCTGTCGGAGATGCTTGGGGAGTTGAATGTTTCACATACAGGTTCGGGTTATCGCGTGCCGGCAAGTAAGGAGCAGACAGCAGAGTTGGGATTATTGCTCAGCCCTCTCAAGCACCAACAGGGGTTGCTTGTTGATGAAATTTTGGTCAGCGGACCTTTTGATAATTTTCAATCTAAAGTGCAAGTCGGTGATTTTATAGAAAAGATTGATGGTAATGAGATTCATGCCAATAGAGATTATTACGAATTTTTAAATGGAAAAGTGGGCAAAAACACCCTGATATCTTGCTATTCTCCTTCATCCGGTAATCGTTGGGATGAAGTTATCAAGCCCATTTCAAGCGCAGCGCTCAACAAAATTTTATACGACAGATGGGTGAAACATCGCGCTGAGGAAGTTGATCGTTTGTCTGACGGGCGTTTGGGCTACGTACATATTGCTTCCATGAATGATGATAGTTTTCGTAAAATGTACAGCGATGCCCTTGGTAAATACTATCAAAAAGAAGGGATGGTCATAGATATTCGATATAATGGTGGAGGGCGTTTGCACGAAGATATTGAAATGTTTTTCAACAGCGAGCATTACCTACAGCAAGAAATTCGCGGCAAAGATTATTGCGAGATGCCCAGCAAAAGGTGGAACAAACCCTCCATCATGTTGATTTGTGAAGCCGACTATTCCAATGCCCATGGAACACCTTGGGTTTACAAACATTTAGGCATAGGTAAATTAGTAGGCATGCCTGTTCCCGGCACTATGACCAGCGTCAATTGGGTTACATTGCAAGATCCCACGCTTTATTTTGGCATACCCGTAGTTGGCTATCGCACGGCAGACGGCAGCTATTTGGAAAACTCCCAATTAGAGCCGGATATCCCCGCAGCCTTAGACTTACTTCAAGCCACAGCAGGCAGGGACACACAGATTGAAGCAGCAGTGCGGGAGTTGTTGCGGGAGTTGAAGTAATGGAGATAGGACTTATTCAAGAATTGGAATGGGCTAAAGCCACATTCCAATTCAATGCAATTCAATTTTTCATTGTTGAATTACCTCAGGCTTCAGCCTGTGGCAATAAACACATAAACACACAAATAGATTTTTCTATAGCGATGTAAATCAGCAAGAAATAATTACAAACTCACAAGCTAAATTTATCCAAACTTATCCGCAATGTGTTAAAATCCATTTTTAAATCGTACCTTTGCGCCCGATATTTAGAAGTATTAAAAATAAACATGTAATTTTTTTAT
>CAYVWK010000201.1:0-3618 GCA_964455235.1 uncultured Paludibacter sp. | reverse complement strand
TGCATCATCTGCAGGAGTAGCTGACCTTACTAATGCAGAGTTTTCAGTGAGGGTATTAAAGGATAGTAAGGAGCTGTTTCCGGTGTTTGATGAGAGTGCAGGGTTAAGGAATATTGCAAAGGATTCTTATCAAAATATTGAAGATGCAGTTGTCTTTGACATCCAAAGATTTTGGTTCTACAAAAACATAATAGAAGGTGGCACCTATACCTGTCAAGTAAAAGGGAAAACACGAGGTGGCCAATTTTTTCGTCTTTCTTCGAGCCGCGGATATTCCGATTTTGTATTTTTTCCTGAAAATCAAGATGGCTTAATAAGTAAACTGCTCACTGTTGGCGCATTTTATAATGAAATTGATGGACAAATATTTGCAATATTCAACTACCCATCTTCTGGCGCAGCCACCAACCCTGCATCCGTTGAATGGATAGCCGTTTATGAGGGGGATGTTAATCCTCCTTCACACTGGCTGCCCGCACCCGAAGAGCTCCTCTCCAACGCCACCATCACCTCTCACAATTGCACCGCAGTTGTAATAGATAGCAAAATCAAACTAACCAAACTAACAGCTGGTAAGGATACTGGTTGGGTGGATGTGGAGGTTAGTTATGGTGAGGGTTACACTGCTAAAAGGCGGTTTACGTGGGCTAAAGTAAAAGAGGGGGCAAAAGGGGCTGACGGCAAAGCTATTACTGATGTGGATGTGGAATATGCAATAGGCGCATCAAGTACTGTAGCTCCTGCAACGACATGGAATACCACTGCTCCCACTTGGGTGGATGGCATGTATATTTGGTCACGTACAAAAACTTTCTTCTCTGATGGTACTTCTGAAACCACTAACCCTGTTTGTATAACAGGCGGTAAAGGTGCGACAGGCTCTACTGGTTCTGCTGGCAGGGGTATTACAAGCATTACAGAGCAGTATTATTTATCTACCTCTAAAACTACGCAAACAGGTGGTTCATGGGTAGAAACACCTCCCACATGGGAGTATGGCAAATACATCTGGACACGCTCAAAGATAGTCTATAATAATCCTACATCAACAGCCTACACAACCCCGATTGTTAGTTCCGAGTGGGAAGCGATAGAAGAAGTGCAGGTCGGAGGTGATAACCTGGCTAAACAGTCTGATATCTACATGGATGCTGGTAGTAATGTTAATTTTTATTCGATTATAAAGGGTATTAATAGTATCGCTCCACTTCCTGAAGATGTCTTGAAAAATAACACGGAATATGTCTTACATATAGGTAAGTCTGAAAAGATAGCTGGAAGTGCAACGGAGTTTCAAATAGTTATATTTGATTTTGTTAGTAATACTAATTACCTGAGTAACACTTACCCATTTTCCTCTGAAAAGAAAATTATACATTTCAAAACCCCCGCTACTGGACACTGGTCGCTTCTTATCTATGCTGGAGTATTCTCTCAAACAGCTGGTAATATCGTCAAGTATTCCGACGTGATGTTGCAGGAAGGTAACAAGGCAACAGCATTTATACCCCCTATGCGTTATCTTACAGAGGCTATACAGAGCAAACTTGATATTGAGGGTGGATTATTGCTTGGTAATGTCTTGGGAACAAAAGCCCTCACAGGCGAGGTTAAAAGCTATATGAGCGGACTAAGTAGCAACCCGACAGCCTTTGCTGCTGGGGTTCAACTTTTCGGAACTGAACTTGAAACTAAGAATGTGGATATTAAGCATGATGGGAGTGCTGTAATCGGTGTTTTAGAGGTTGATAACATAACGGGATTAGTTAGGGTTGTTAGTGAGGGCGTTACACGATTTTTAATCACTAAATCCTTACTACCAACGCTGCAATCTCTCTTATCTGGCGCAATAAGTTCTAACGGCGTTGAACCTTCATCATTTTCCCATAACACGCCAACGGATGGTAGTACCCTACTAATAACTAATACGCTGGTTCTGCCAGAAAATGATAATACGCTAACATTTGAGGGCTATGGAAGTGTTAATTGTGATACAAGTTTACCACCGCCATGGACAGGTATTCAGCCTATGAACGGTGCACGGATTGAAGTATATATTTATAGGTTAGAAGGGGGTACTTACAAACCCTATTCTTATATCGATATGGTAAATTCTAATGATGGAACGGTTAGTAAGAATATCAATAAAAGCATTAGTAATGTGCCCTCTGGTAGTTATCGTGTGTATTTGAGTTACTTCTTATATCCTGGTGGAAGTTTATCTCTAACGGCTATGACTCTCTCTTATACACACAGTAATGATGTACGTAGAATTGAATATGGCAAAAACGGCATGATGCTATTCTATAATGAAGCTGGTAATCAAAACTACCTCTACATGACTAATGAGGGGCTGTCTGTGGGTGGGAAAACCGACATACCAGGTGTGCTGCTTGCTGGAACTGCTGCATTGGGCGGTACTGCCAATAAATTGTGGGGAGCGAAATATCATGAAACAAAAACAGTTGATAAACCAAGTGGCACAACGGGTATTTATAGAATTTATCATTCTATAGGACACAGTAATTATCAGGTATTTGTAACCCCGCTTGTAACAAGTACTCCATCTTCATCAAGCATCAGAGTTCCTATTGTTTATACAAAGGCTAATGACTATTGTGAAGTGTATTTTTACAACGGTTCTGGAGCGCTTGCTAATACTGGATTTGATTTTCAATTGGTAGGTGATAATAAAAAAGCCTGATTAATAATGGTTTAATCAGGCTTTAAAAACGTTCTTTGAAAACATTATTCTACTACTTCTTCTTCAATTAAAGGAAGAAAAGTAAAGGCTTCATTAAAGAGCCTGTAAACTTCGATATAATTACTATCGTTAAATGCAGCTTCGATAAGCCCACGTGCATTGTTAATCACGCTGTCTGGAATGTAAGCGATACTATCGTTATTACCATCGGTAATATATACATCAAACCCATAGATGAAGTCTTTGTAAAAATCGCCATCCTGCGTAATTATATCCGTTCCGTGCATAAGTAAGGCGGGGATAGATAAGTCCCTGTTATCCCCAAATGTACGTGCAGCATACTGTACGTCCTCGTTATAGCCGTTACTAAACCAATGCGATGCAAATTTAATATTCACTGCATTTTCAACAATTTCAAGAGCTGTTTGGTCATATACCAACGCTTTTTGTGGAGATACGGCTTGTTTATCCCCTTTAGCATAACGCAAGGTTATCATTGCATTGGGATCAAGTTTACCTTTAGCAGTTGTAACAGGCTCATTTTCGCAGGAAACCAGCACAAGAGCCGCAAGTAAGATGTAGAATAGGTGTTTCATAATAATTGAGAATTGAGAATGGATAATTGAGAATTGATAGCAAAGGTAATGAATATATTTAAAAAAGATAAACATCCGACATTCTTACATACCTCTCACCCTCAAGAGTGCGGCACACTTAGGTGATTCATAAGTATGTTGCAAGCTAAGCGAAGTGTAAAAACCGTTACACAGATGGCAATGGATGACACTTAAACGCTGTTTAATCAACTTTCAAATAGGCATTAAACACGAAGTTCCACAACTCAAGCAGAACAACCCCCACTTTTTTTGTACAAATTGTTTTGTGTTTTTGTACAAATTGATTTTTCGATTATA
>CAYVWK010000200.1:2141-3618 GCA_964455235.1 uncultured Paludibacter sp. | reverse complement strand
TCCTTGCTTCTGGCGTAATCCCTCAAATTTCAGCGATTTTTGGTCCGTGTGCTGGAGGTGCGGTATATTCGCCTGCATTGACCGACTTCATCATGATGACAGAGGAAAATTCCTATATGTTTGTAACAGGTCCGAAAGTAGTGAAAGCAGTTACAGGTGAAGATATTTCAACAGAAGATTTAGGAGGTGCAGATGTGCATGCTGGTAAATCTGGCGTATCTCACTTCAAAGTTGAAAATGAAGAAGAAGGTATCATGCTGATTCGTAAGCTCTTATCTTATCTTCCACAAAATAACCTAGAAGAAGCTCCTTTAATTGATTTGGGTGATCCAATCGAACGTTTAGAGGATAGTCTGAACGAAATCATTCCCGATAATCCTAATCAACCTTATGATGTTAAGAAAGTGATTCATGCGATAGTTGATAATGGCGAATTTGTGGAAGTGCACCGTAACTATGCTCGTAATATCGTAGTTGGTTTTGCACGTTTTAACGGTGTTTCAACTGGTATAGTGGCTAATCAGCCTAATTTTCTTGCAGGCGTTTTGGATAGCGATGCTTCTCGTAAAGCTGCTCGCTTCGTACGTTTTTGCGATGCTTTCAATATTCCTATTCTTACGTTGGTTGATGTGCCAGGTTTCTTGCCAGGTTCAGGACAAGAGTATGCAGGTATCATTATGCACGGTGCAAAATTGCTATTTGCTTATGGGGAAGCTACTGTTCCAAAAGTAACGGTGACTTTACGTAAATCTTACGGTGGCGCGCATGACGTGATGAGCAGCAAGCAATTACGTGGTGATTTCAACTATGCGTGGCCTACTGCTGAGATTGCAGTGATGGGTGCTTCAGGAGCTATTGAAGTATTGGAGGGCCGTAATATCAAATCAATGAATAATCCAGAGGAGAAAGCAGCTTATATTGCCGAAAAGGTATCAGATTATGAAAAGAAATTTGCAAATCCTTATGAAGCAGCATCTTATGGTTATATTGATGATGTGATTGAGCCAAGGAATACCCGTTTTA
The DNA here is from genome assembly GCA_964455235.1 of uncultured Paludibacter sp. Taxonomy (GTDB): domain Bacteria; phylum Bacteroidota; class Bacteroidia; order Bacteroidales; family Paludibacteraceae; genus Paludibacter. Next base: position 2,595 of record CAYVWK010000200.1, on the reverse strand, counting down.
GAGTGATACGCGCTTTCCAAGCCTTGCAGACTAAAAAAGTGGTGAATCCATTGAAGAAACACGCTAATATTCCTTTATAAATATATTGAACATGATACTATTAAATATAAGCGAACTGGAGCAAATTCTTTTGTATTCTTTGATTGGAGTATTGGTCGTTTTTACTGCTTTGGTAATTTTGGTTTTTGCTTTTAAATTGATGGGAAGTATTAACAGGAGCAGAACATCCTTCAAAAAGAAAAAAATGAAGGCAATTGATACTGAAACTGATCATCAAGATGAAAATCAACCCGAATTGACAGGTTACGAAGTTGCAGCAATATCCACCGCTTTACATCTCTTTTTTAGTGATGTACACGATGAGGAAAGCAATGTAATCACAATCAAACGTATAGAAAGAAGATATTCCCCTTGGAATTCAAAAATTTATGGTCTAACAAATTTAATTCGATAA
>CAYVWK010000200.1:0-2041 GCA_964455235.1 uncultured Paludibacter sp. | reverse complement strand
AAGATATTCCCCTTGGAATTCAAAAATTTATGGTCTAACAAATTTAATTCGATAATAATGAAGAAGTTTAATTTCACAATAGAAGGGAATGATGTTTCTGTACGGGTGAAAAAAGTTGAAAATAATATAGCCAGTATTGAAGTGAACGGGACTCCCTACAAAGTACATATTCACGAAGAGGTGAAAACTACCAAAACACCTGTTGTATTGGTACGTAAAGAAGTACAAACCAAACAAGGTGATGAACGAGCAAAAGAAACTATGAAACCTATTTCGGAGGAAAAACGCCCAAGTTCGAACACCATTAAATCACCACTTCCAGGTAAGATTCTTTCAATTAATGTTGCTGTAGGTGATACTGTAAAAGAGGGTGATGTACTATTGGTAATGGAATCTATGAAGATGGAAAATAATATTTTGGCTGATAAAGATGGTACAATTACGAAAATTAATGCTCCTGTAGGACAAACAGTTTTACAAGATGAAGTGTTATTTGAAATCTCATAAATTATGAATAAGATATTGAAAAATTTGAGCATTTTGCTTATTCTGTTAGCTGTTTTTGTGCCTACACAATTGTTTGCGCAAGGGGCGGCAGCTGAACAAAATGCTTTTTTAGAAGGAATACTGAAGTTTTGGGAGAGTACGGGTATAGCCAACTTCCAGTTCAAATACTTAGCGATGATAGCTGTTGGGATAATTTTTATTGTTTTAGCAGTTACAAAAGGTTGGGAACCCTTGCTTTTAGTGCCCATAGGCTTTGGGATGATAATAGGAAATATCCCTTTCAATCCCCTAGGAGAAAGTGTGGGTATTTATCAAGAAGGTTCGGTACTGAACTTCCTGTATGGTGGTGTAATTGATGGTTGGTATCCTCCTCTAGTGTTTTTGGGAATTGGAGCTATGACGGATTTCTCGTCATTGATATCCAATCCTAAGTTGATGCTGTTGGGTGCAGCTGCACAAATGGGTATCTTCATTACCTTTATAGGTGCTTATGTGATAGGATTCTCACCAGAGCAAGCAGGTGCCATCGGTATTATTGGTGGTGCAGACGGTCCGACTGCTATTTTCTTGACATCGAAATTAGCACCCGAACTGATTGGTACTATTGCTGTTGCAGCCTACTCGTATATGGCTTTAGTTCCCTTGTTACAGCCACCAGTAATGCGTTTCCTCACTACCAAAAAGGAACGTGTTATACGCATGAAAGCTCCACGTCCAGTTTCCAAAACGGAAAAAATTGCTTTTCCTATTATAGGCTTCCTTATGACAGCTTTCATTGCACCAAGTGCATTGCCGCTATTGGGAATGTTGTTCTTAGGTAACTTGCTGAAAGAGTCAACTGTAACCGAACGTTTGGCTGAAACTGCACGTTTTGCACTCATTAATACGATTACCATCTTATTAGGATTGACGGTAGGAGCTTCTACGCAAGCGGATAGGTTCTTAACTTTCGACTCAATGAAAATCTTTGGCTTAGGTGCTTTATCCTTTGTAGTAGCAACTGCTTGTGGTGTGTTATTCGCTAAAACCATGAACCTTTTCTTGAAAGAAGGCGAAAAAATCAATCCGCTTATTGGTTCAGCAGGTGTATCCGCTGTGCCAGCAGCAGCCCGTGTTTCACAAGAAGAGGGCTTGAAGGCAGACAAAACCAACCACTTACTCATGCACGCCATGGCTCCAAACGTAGCTGGTGTAATCGGCTCAGCCGTTGCAGCGGGTATTTTGTTGAGTATGTTGTCGTAAGAGGTAAGGGATATATTCACCAGATCCTTCACTCGCTGCGCTCGTTCAGGATGACGGGCTGTCAAGGAGTTTTACATACCGCCGCCAAACGACTCTTCATTATTTAGGGAGTGGTGGGGCGGCGGTATTCATCACCCCCTCTACCCTGTCATCCCGCACATTGCGTAGCAATGGAGGGATCTCCTCTTCAAAACCTCTTACCATGATTTCGCCACTGCGTGGCGCCCCAATTCTCAATTCCTCAATTCCTCAATTCCCTAGTTTGTGCTCTTAATCACAACTTTCGACACCA
>CAYVWK010000199.1:0-3704 GCA_964455235.1 uncultured Paludibacter sp. | reverse complement strand
TCCATCATCACATCACTGATGATAAGTTCCGGGACATATTTCATGGCTTTAAATAAACCTGTCTGACCATTATCAGCTTCAATAATTCTAAAGTCTTTCCTCAAAAGTGTTTTTAAAAACAGTCTAATATCAGCATTATCCTCCACTATCAAAACTGAAGGCAATCCCTGATCTTGCGATAGTTCAAATTCATCATCAACCGGAGATTCAGTCAAAACTATCACTTCTTGTTTATCTGAATCCTCTGTTATTTTCAAGCTTGGATATTCTTCAATTGTAGCAATTTCACTCTGTTTATAAGGTATAGCCACAATGAAAGACGTAGCTTTACCTTCTTCGCTTTTCACTTCTATAGTTCCGTTGTGTAATTCTACGAGGATTTTTGTAAGTTCTAACCCTATCCCTGATCCAGAACTCAAACGGTCTGTTTTGTAAAAACGATTGAATATTAAATCTAAATGTTGATTGGAAATTCCTTTTCCTGTATCTGAAATTTCAATCTGTGCATAATGTTCATCGCCCTTAATAATAGGGTTTAAATAAATATGAATTTTGCCATTTTCGGGTGTAAATTTAAAGGCATTGGATAAAAGGTTATAACAGATTTTCTCCATCTTATCCTTGTCAAACCAAAGGATGAAATCGTCATTAGAACTTGTATATTTGAAATGGATATGTTTCTTTTTGCTTAGCTCAAAAAATGAATCATATATATCCTGTATGAAAATTTTCAAGTCGCCCAAGGTGAAATACATTTGCATTTTACCATTTTCATACCTTCTGAAATCCGTGATTTGATTGATAAGCTTCATCAGCACCTGAACATTTTTTTGCATCAAGTGAGAGAGTCGTTTCCCTTCGGCTGAAAGGTTCTCATGCTTGGCGATGTTTTCCAAAGGACCATGCAGCAAAGTCAAGGGAGTTTTAAACTCGTGGGAGATATTCGTAAAAAAAGAGAGTTTAGCTTGAGTAGCGTCTTCAATGTTTTTAGACAAAATAATCAACTGATCTCTTTGTTCTGAAATAGCTTCTTTTTGCTGTTTGATGGCTAAATTTTGCATCTCAAGCAATTTGTTGCTTCTGTTTTTTTGTCGTATGAGTTGAAACAATAAAATAGTAAGTGCCAAAAACAATATAACCACTATCAATGAAGCATAAAGGATATTGCGTTGGGTGCTATATTTAGCCAAATTTCTATCCATCACTTTGTTAAGCTGCTCAATGCGCTGTTGATGAAAATGGATTTGATCAGTTTGCAACTTGATAACCCGCGCATTGGTTTTATCGACCACTGCGGTATGTAGTACAGTTTCTTTTTCAAAACCTTTGTGATGAAGGATATTATGGGCTATTTGAATGGCTTTTTCACCTCCGGTGGGATACATGAACGTTGCATCAATGACACCATCGATTACCTTTTGTATGCCCCCTTCGGGGGAAGACAAAGCATCAATTCCTAAAATAACAGGTAATTTGGCATTGGTTTTTAATTTCAAGGCTTCGTACACACCTATAGCCATTTCGTCATTATGGGCAAACACCAAATCTATATCATCAAATTGTGCCATAACATGCTGCATCACTTCTTTGGCTTCTTTTCTAAACCAGTTGCCATAATCGTCATAAATGACATGCATGTTTTCTTGTTCATGTATCACATCAATAAAGCCTGCATGCCTTGCTTGTTCAGGAGTAGAGCCTTCTAAGCCACGAATTTCTATGATATTTCCTTTGCCATTCAGCAAATTTGTGGCATACGCACCAACTTCGCGTCCTATCTGATAATTATCGGCACCAATAAAAGCCGTGTAATTTCCTGTGATAGTTTTTCGGTCAACTAATATCACCGGAATATTTTCCCCCATCGCTTTTTCAATAACAGGTGTGAGCGGAATGGCTTCATTGGGTGAAACTATAATCAGATCGACGCGATTAGCGATAAAACTTTCTATATCCCGAATTTGCTGCTGATTACTATCGTAAGCAGTCTTTATTTTAATCTTCAAATTAGGATAAAAAGAAGCTTCTCGTAAAATCTCCTCATTCATGGTTCTACGCCAAGCATCATCACTACATTGGGAAACCCCAATCACAAGCTCAGGCTGCTTTTGCCAATCTGAGCATGCCAAGGCGACGAAGATAGTGAATGTTAATATGAAATAATTAGTTCTCATTGGTATAGGGCAAAAGTAATTGTTTATTTTAAATTACGAAAGGCGTATGACATTTAACATATGTACATACGCCTTTCTTGAAAACTAAACAATTAGCTTAATCGAAGAATTTATTAATATTCGGGCATTGCACCACGTTGTGTGCACACAAAAGCTGAAACATCAACTGCTTTTTTATGAGCCTTCGGAATTGATTTTCCTTCTAAAAGAGAAACAAGCAATGCCGCTGTAAAAGAATCTCCTGCACCGACCGTATCTGCGACTTCCACCGCAGGTGTGGGTAAAAACGAAGATTCAGTATCAGTAATTATATAACTGCCTGCTGTACCTTTGGTAAGCACCACCATCTTCAGTTGAAAATCTTGTAGCAGCTGCTTGACAATGCTTAATTCTGACTGATTAGACCATCCAAACATATCGGCAAGTATAATGATTTCATCTTCATTAATTTTCAACATGCTGCATTGATTGAGCGATACTTCAATTAATTCGCGGGAGTAAAAACTTTGTCGCAGATTGATATCGAAAATCTTCATGGCATCCTCAGGGACTGCTTCTAAAAAAGCATTGATGGTAGCACGAGAAACTGCATTTCTTTGTGCCAATGAACCAAAACAAACAGCTTTAGTTTGTTCTGCCAGCCGCTTTAATTCCTCCGTAAACGGGATATTATCCCAAGCAACATTTTCACAAATTTCATATTCCGGAATACCATTACCGCTCAAACTCACTTGAACCGTTCCGGTTGGAAAATCAACTTCAGCAATCAAGGTTTTAAGTTTCTTTGCTTGCAATACTTGTTTAATCTCTGCTCCCAATTCATCATTACCGATGGCACTGACAGCATAGCCATTCATTCCCATCTGTGAAGCGTGATAAGCAAAGTTTGCAGGCGCACCGCCCAACACTTTCCCTTGTGGAAACACATCCCATAAAATTTCTCCCAAACCTACTATTGCATCTTTCATAAGCGTTCTATTTAAGTTTTAATTCGACTTCTATTTGCTCCAATGATTTCCCTTTAGTTTCAGGTATCCATATTTTCACAAAAACAAAGGCAATTACACTGAAAACACCAAAGATTGCAAAAAGATAATTCAGCCCCAAGGTTCCTTGAATAATAGGTGCGAAATAAACAGTCAGGAAAGTACACAACCAACTGACAGCTGTAGAAAACGACATAGCCAAGCCCTTAATTCTATTGGGATATATTTCGGAAATGATAACCCACATAACGGGTGCATAAGAAGCTGCAAAGAAAGAGATATAAACCAAAAGGGCAATCAACACCCCTATACCATTTTGTGTGGGCAAAGAAAATTCGTAGGTGAGATATGCCAATGAGAAAATCATCCCTATTGCACCCCATAGCAAGAGTGTTTTGCGACCTTTTCTATCTACCAACCACAGGGCTACTATTGTCATCAGAAAATTCACCAAGCCCACAATCATTGCTTGCATCATGGAGTCGCCCTTAGCCGATCCTGCTACCTGAAAAATATCAGGTGAAAACATGATGACTGCATTGAT
>CAYVWK010000198.1:0-3706 GCA_964455235.1 uncultured Paludibacter sp. | reverse complement strand
AAGGTTTTACCTTTTGTCTCAGGCACTAAGCGCCACACGAAGAGGGCGGATAAAACTGACATGAATCCGTAAATTGCATAGGTGAATGGTACGCTCATCGATGCGAGTGCTGGGAAAGTTGAGGATACAATGAAATTGCTTATCCATTGTGCCGCAACTGCTATGGCTACTGCTTTTCCTCGAATGGTGTTTGGGAAAATTTCGGATATCAAAACCCAACAAATTGGTCCCCACGACATCATAAAGGATGCGGAATAAATGATGATGAAAATTAGCGTTCCTACACCAATCATTTCGAAATAGGCTAGGAGAGCGATGGCAAACATACCTATCGCCATGCCTGTTGAACCGATAATCAATAAAGGCTTTCTACCAAATTTATCAACAGTGAAAATTGCTATCAGGGTGAAAATGATGTTTACAAAGCCCATGATAACCGTCTGCCATAAAGCTGCATCTGTACCAAAACCTAAGCTTTTGAAAATAGTTGGAGCGTAATAAAGCACCACGTTGATACCTACAAACTGTTGGAATACAGATAGTAAGATGCCGATTGTGAGGACTTTCCATCCATAAGATAAAAGCTTTTCTTTCTTTTCAACTACCGTGTCTTTGATATCATCTAATACTTTCTTAGCTTTTTCTAATCCGTTGATTTTGGAGAGAATACCTAAGGCTTTTTCTTCTTGTCCAGATAAAACTAAATATCTTGGTGTTTCAGGTACAAAAATGAGCAAGATGCCAAATAATGCGGCTACTACCGATTCTGACCCGAACATATAACGCCAACCGATAGCGTTAATCCATTCTGCCTCTTTTCCATAAGCAATGAAGAAGTTTACAAAATAAACTACCAACATACCAAAGATAATGGCAAACTGATTCCAAGAAACTAATTTTCCTCTGATTTCAGCAGGCGCAATTTCTGCTATATACATCGGACAAATAGCAGATGCAATACCTACTCCCAAACCTCCTATCACACGGAAGACATTAAAAGATACTAATAGTGTAGCTTTAGGTGTGGCATCAGTGAATAGAAATGCTTCTGGATATGCCGATCCTAAAGCAGAAATTAAGAATAATATTGCTGCAAGCATCAGGGAGTTTCTACGACCTAATGAGGAAGCAAGTACACCCGAGAATGCGCTACCAATAACACAACCTATCAGCGCACTGGAGACTGTAGCACCATGATAGAAATTGGCTAAATCTCCATAATTAGCTCTGTTTATCTGAAAAAAATCTTTAATCGGATCTACAGCACCTGAAATAACCGCTGTATCATAACCAAAAAGTAAACCTCCTAAGGTTGCAATCAGGGTGATTCCAAAAATGTAAAACCGACTTGAACTATTTGAATTCATGCTAATAAGTTTTGTGATTTTTTTAAATGTACATATTAACAATAGCTTCATAAAGCTCTTGCTTGCCACTCGTCACGGCTGGTTCGCCCTGAGATTTTGCATAGGCAACGATTTCGTCTAAATTCAGTTTGCCATCTTCAAACTCTTTCCCTTTGCCGCTATCAAAAGATGCGTATCTTTCTTCTACCATTTTATTGATAGGCGATTCCTCAAGCAATGTAGCAGCAGCTTCTAAAGCTCTTGCAAATGCATCCATACCTGCAATATGTGCAATGAAAATATCATCCAAATCGGTAGAATTACGTCTGGTTTTCGCATCGAAATTGGTACCGCCACCTTGTAAACCGCCACCTTTTAGAATAACCATCATAGCTTGTGTTAACTCGTTCACATCTATTGGAAACTGATCGGTATCCCATCCATTTTGATAATCACCACGATTTGCATCAATTGAACCTAACAGACCAGCATCTACCGCACATTGTAGTTCGTGCTCAAACGTATGACCTGCCAAAGTCGCATGATTCACTTCAATATTAAGTTTGAAATCTTTTTCTAAACCATGTGCACGTAAAAAACCTATCACAGTTTCGGCATCTACATCGTATTGATGTTTGGTGGGTTCCATGGGTTTAGGTTCGATTAAGAAATTACCTTTAAATCCTTTAGAGCGACCATAATCACGTGCTGTTTTTAGCATAGTTGCTAAATGCTCTTTCTCACGTTTCATATCCGTGTTTAATAAGGAAAAATAACCTTCTCTTCCTCCCCAAAATACATAGTTTTCACCACCTAATTCAATGGTTGCATCTATTGCATTTTTGATTTGAACTGCAGCTCTCGCTACTACATCGAAATCAGGATTGGTAGCTGCTCCATTCATATAGCGTTTATTACTGAACACATTAGCTGTTCCCCATAAAAGCTTAATGCCTGTTTCAGCTTGTCTTTGTTTAGCATAGGCAACAATTGCTTTCATGTTTGCCTCATATTCTTCAATAGATTCTCCTTCTTGAATTAAATCTACATCATGAAAACAGTAATATTCAATGCCAATTTTTTGCATAAACTCAAAACCTGCATCTAAGCGTTGTTTTGCAATTTCTAAAGCTGAACTACCTTTTGCCCAAGGAAACTCTTTTGTTCCGCCTCCAAATGGATCACCTCCTTCAGCACAGAGCGTGTGCCACCAAGCCATTGAAAACTTAAACCAATCCTTCATTTTCTTTCCGTAAACAACTTTTTCAGGGTTATAATAGCGGAATGATAGAGGGTTTTTACTTTCTTTTCCTTCAAATTGAATTTTTTGAATACTTGGGAAATAAATACTTTGTGCCATTTTTTTGATTGTTATTTGTTAGTTTATATGTTATTTTAAATAGGTAATCCATTGATTATAAGCTTTAAGAGATGCATCTATCTGTTCTTGTTTAGGTTGAATGACTTCAATTTTTTTTAAAGATGAAAATGCTTCATCTGCAGATTTGTAAATGCCTATTCCTAAACCAGCACCACGAGCAGCTCCTATCGAACCATCTGTGTTGTATAGTTCAATAGTTGCTCCTGTTATATTGGCTAAGGTCTGACGGAAAATCGGACTTAAAAATAAATTTGCATAACCAGCTTTGATGATTTGTGTGTCTATGTCGAGATCTTTCATCATGTCCATTCCATATTTGAAAGAGAATGCAATGCCCTCTTGAGCTGCACGTATTAAATGGGCTTTAGTAGTGCGATTAAAATCAATTCCATGAATAGAGCAACCAAGTTCTCTATTATTCAATAATCTTTCAGCTCCATTTCCAAAAGGCAAAATAGATACGCCTTCGCTTCCTATAGCAATCTGACTTGCCAACTCATTCATTTCAACATAATTAATTCCTTCTGGAGCAATATTCTCTTTCATCCATTTATTCAAAATAGCCGTTCCATTAATACAAAGTAAAACCCCTATGCTATTTATTTCTTTTGAATGATTTACATGTGCGAACGAATTAACTCTTTGCTTTTTGTCAAATTTTAAAGAGGATGATACTGCATATACAACTCCTGAAGTTCCTGCTGTAGCGGCAATTTCACCAGGATGTAATACGTTTAAAGACAAAGCATTGTTAGGTTGATCACCGGCGCGATAGCTGATAGGAGTACCTTCTGCTAAACCTAATTCCTCGGCAGCTTGGGCAGTCAAACGGCATTGTTCTCCAAACACTGGCACTATTTCGGGTATCAAACTCTCGTTAAAACCCCAATGTCCAAAAAGAAAAGATGCGGGCTTGTCATTTTTGAAATCCCACGCTATTCCTTCTGATAATCCAGTGATCGTAGTTGTGGGTTTTGAA
>CAYVWK010000197.1:0-3731 GCA_964455235.1 uncultured Paludibacter sp. | reverse complement strand
ATCAAAGTAAAACTGAATAAATATAGTATTTTTGTCGCTTGCAAATATTAGTTCACTGATAGAACATCATCCATAAGTATTTGGTTCAATAAAATATGTCGAAACAAGAACGTATCAATTTCAGTAGTAAATTAGCAGTTGTAGCAGCAGCGGCGGGTTCAGCTGTAGGTTTGGGGAATTTTTGGCGTTTTCCTTATGAGTTAGGTCAAAATGGAGGTGCCGCATTTTTAATTCTCTATATCGTTTTTGTTATTCTGATTGGCATGCCTATTATGATGTCGGAATTTGTCATAGGAAGGATGGGGCAGCGCAATGCCGTTGGGGCTTTTAAACAGCTCGATCCAAAAGGAAAATGGTGGATTGTTGGGGTAATGGGCGTTATCACTTCTTTTCTGATAATGGGTTTTTATTCGGTGGTAGCTGGCTGGACAATAGAATATGTTTTCCAAGCTGCTGCTAATCAATTTGCGCATAAGGATATACACACACTTACCCAAGTGTTTGTAGATTTCAATACCTCCACGTGGAGACCTATCATTTGGCTTATTCTTTTCGTCGCAGTTTCAGCAATTATCATCATTTTAGGGGTAAAAGATGGCATCGAAAAAAGCACCAAAATCATGATGCCTTTACTGATAATCATCATCATAGCGCTGGGGATTCGCTCAGTTACATTGCCAGGCGGACTCAAAGGTTTGGAGTTTCTTTTTCAGCCTGATTTCAGTAAAATCACTTCTAAAGTAGTGCTTAGCGCAATGGGGCAAGCCTTCTTCTCCCTCAGTCTGGGCATGGGCTGCATGATAACTTATGGTTCATATATCAGCAAAAAAAACCACCTTTCGCATACGGTAGTAGAAGTCTCCATGACAGACTCTATAGTGGCTATTTTAGCTTCCATAGCTATTTTTCCTGCTGTATTTTCTTTGGGGATAAACCCTGGCTATGGTCCCGAATTGGTATTCATCACGCTACCAAACGTATTCGCACAGATGCCTGGTGGATATATTTGGTCAATATTGTTTTTTGTGTTGCTTTTCGTTGCTGCGCTGACCTCTGCCATTTCTTTGATGGAAGTAATCGTGGCTTATTTAGTGGAAGAACTCAAACTGAAACGACTGTCCGCAACCATCTTAACATCCCTTGTAATCATCATTTTTGGGGTTTTAGCGTCGCTTTCTTTTGGAGTTTGGAAAGATGTAAAAATCTTCGATATGGTCTTTTTTGACTTATTTGATAATATCACCTCGCGTGTATTTATGCCTCTAGGCGGATTGATGATTGCACTATTTACTGGTTGGATTTTGAACAAACAAGAGGTAAGGGACGAATTGAGCACGCATGGTCGATTTTCAACACGTTATTATGGTGCTTTTATCTTTTTGGTGAGATATATCACTCCCATAGGAATTGCTTTAGTACTTATAAATCAGCTTGGTATAACCAGATGGCTGGGCTTATCATAAATAAATATGAGAAAATTTAGTATCAGTCTTATTTGCCTATTTGGACTTTTTGTAAGCTCTTCTGCACAAAGGAGTTTTACAAATGAATATGCTCTTACGCATACACACAACTATTTGGGGTTAAGTGCGTTAGAGTTTGTTGACCCTTATTTATCTTTACTTCAATATAGTGGAGTGGGAATACGTGTTGAAACGAATACCCAACGGTACTTCAATCCGACTAAAAGAAATACATTATCCTACGGAAAAGCATCCGCTGCTACCGCATTAGCACTAAACCCATCTGCTTCGGCATCAGTTGCATATATGACGATAAATGGAGGTTGGGGTGTGTTGTACGAACATCGAGATTATACCGATTTTCGTCTTTATGGTGGTGGAAATATTGATTTTGATTTCTCATATAAAATGAACTCGCGCAATGTCAACAATCCCATGAGCATGGAAATAGCAACAGGGCTAAATGCTATGCTTGGTGGAGAATACTTCATCCCTACTAAAAGAAGGGTGATAAAATTGAAAGCTGACCTTGAATTTCCTGTCTTAGGAGGGATGTTTGCAGCGCCTCCTGGACTGACCTATTACGAAATGAGCCTTTCTGGTAACATCAAGCAAGCGATGCACTTCACTCATCTAGGAAACAATGAAGCCTTTAAATTTCAACTTGCGCTGGATGTGCCCTTCAAAAAATCAACTTGGAGTTATGGCATTCGTTCGCAACAAATGAACTATACATTGTCAAATCATCGGTATTACTATAAAGAGTTTTCGTTTTATATAGGTATTGTGTATGATTATATTCGATTTTCTGGTCGCAAAAACCCGAATCCACGTGATTTTATTAGCCCTGGTGAGTATTTTCTATAAATTGTAAATCTGAATTATCTGAAATAATATAATATGAAAAAGTTTTTTTTCTACTCCGTTTTTTTTCTGATGGGCTTAACTGCTTGTCAAGATGAGTTGGTAATACCTAAGAATACCTATAGGGATAATTTTGAAACCCTTTGGAGAATTATAGATACGCAATATTGTTATCTTGATACCAAAAACATCAATTGGGATTCTATCTATACGGTATATGAAGGTCGTTTATGGGCAGATACAATCAGCGAGTTAGTATTTTTTGATGCGATGTCGGATATGCTGGCTGAGTTAAAAGATGGTCATGTAAACCTCTATTCTGAATTTGATAGAAGTCGTTATTGGAACTGGTTTTCCGACTACCCTTCCAATTTCAATTCTTCTTTAATTTTCGGAGATAAGTATTTAGGTGATGCTTATCGTATAGTCAACGGATTGCGCTACCAACGTATTAATCATGGGACTATTGGCTATATCTATTACAGTAGTTTTGCAGATATTTTCACCGATCAAAACTTCAAATATATCGTTGAATATTTTGAGGGATGTTCGGGTTTGATTATCGATGTGCGTGGTAATGGTGGTGGATCGGCAGAACTATCAAACCGTTTAGCTTCTTATTTTTTTGCTGAAGATACGACTGGAGCCTATATGCAACATAAGAATGGGACAGGTCATACCGATTTTTCAGAAATGGTCGCTATGAAAATTAAAGCCAACAAAGATATTTTGTGGCAGAGGCCTGTCGTGGTGCTTACAAACCGAGCGGCCTATAGCGCTACCAATTTATTTGTATGCTATATGAAATCAGCTGAACGCACAATTATCATGGGGGATAAGACAGGAGGTGGCGGAGGTATGCCTATTTCCAACGAATTGCCCAATGGTTGGATGGTGCGCTTTTCATCAACCCCTATGTATGACAGTAACAAAGAGCATATAGAGTTTGGCATCGAACCAGATGTTTATGTCAGTTTAGATGCCGATGATGTTAGCAGGGGGGATGATACGCTGATTGAGCGCGCGGTGACCCGTATATTATGGGGCTATTAAAGTACGCAAAAGGTAAAATTGTAGATTTACACAGATGAGAAAACTGAAAATTACAGAGCTGAATAGACTGTCACCTGAAGCCTTTGAGCAATCCAATAAAACTCCTATAGTAGTAGTGTTAGATAATATTAGAAGCTTGCATAATGTAGGTTCGGTATTTCGCACAGCAGATGCCTTCTTGATAGAAGCCATCTACCTTTGCGGCATTACCTCTACCCCACCACATGCTGAGATTCACAAGACTGCTTTAGGTGCTGAAGATACGGTTAAGTGGGAGTATGTAGAAGATATATGCGAGCTACTACATCACTTAAAAGAACAAAATTTTACGATTTGCGCAGTTGAGCAAGC
>CAYVWK010000196.1:0-3736 GCA_964455235.1 uncultured Paludibacter sp. | reverse complement strand
AAAATATAATTATTTGGAGCAAGCTTATCCTGATATGCTTGGTGGCATCGGTGCGCTTATTCAGAAAGCAAAATTATCCACTCGTTTCGATCATGTAAATCTTTTTGAAGAGGATATTGAACAACTTCAGAAAGCTAAAGAACTTTGTGAGCTTAGGATAATAGAATTATGGGAAAACAGAGAACAAGTAGAATTTAAAGCACTGTGTTCCACTTATTTTGATATTGCTGGGCAGTTGCCTGTTCAGTGGGAGAGTGAGTTGGTAATTTATGAACAGCTTAAATTAATAGCTTTTGGTTACTTAGGAGAACATTGGCATTTTGTAAAACAATACATAAAAACCCATGATGAGGATTTTGATACTTTTCAAGCCGGTGAAACCTGGAATCAACGCATTTTATCTCTTTCATTCAAGGCTATTATTCATCTAATAAAAAAGGAAACTTGGCAGGATATTAGTCAGTCCGCAGCATTGATTAATCAGCTGAGACAGGAACAGATTAGTTTTGAAAACACCTTCCTGAACCGGGTAAATGAAGAAAGTCGTCCATATGGGGCAGCAGAATTGGTGTCATTGTATCATTTTGCGAAATGCGTTGATATCTTAGGTAATTATTTGTTGGAAGGACGACCCTTAGATCCTGAAAATGAATTAAAGTATCATATCGGAATTGCCTCGGAATATGCGCATAAGTCAGGGAACATAAGTCTCAGCTTATTATATCAATTTTTTGAAGCTTTTGCTCTGAAAATGGTGCGAAATACCATTTGGTACACCACACGGGGTATCAATAATTGGGTAACCGAATTTAATAAATTCATATCTCACAGGGAAGATAAAGGATTGTTTGAATTGCTTTATCCACAAAGGGAAGCTATTATTGAAGGAGAGTTGCTGAATCCTGCTCATAGAGCTCTTGTAATTAACTTACCCACATCCAGTGGAAAAACATTGATTGCTGAATACAGGATATTGCAAGCTCTCAATCAGTTTAGAGAAAAAGGTGGCTGGGTAGCTTACATAGTACCTACCAAAGCTTTGGTCAATCAGATCTACATACAGTTAAATAAAGACCTATCCAAGATCGGGATAAAAATAGAAAAGGCAAGTGGAGCGATTGACTTAGACGGTTTTGAGCAATATTTGGTAGAAGAAAATGGTAATCAAACAGACTTCGATATCCTTATCACTACTTATGAAAAAATGAACCTGCTTGTACGCCAAGGTCTTGGGACGACTACGGAACGACCATTGGTACTCACGGTAGTTGATGAGGCTCATAATATTGAACAATCGTCAAGGGGTTTAAATTTAGAGTTTTTACTTGCTACGATTAAAAATGATTGTGAAGAAGCCAACTTCTTGTTGATGACACCGGATATTTCCAATTCAAGGGATGTTTCGAGATGGCTTGCAGGCGATAGAGGAAGTGTAATCAATTTAGAGTTGGATTGGTGGCAGCCTAACGAAAGAATTGTCGGAGCTATAGAAATTGAAGGGCGAGGAAGAAATTATGATTATGTGTTACGCACACTCCATACAGACAAAGGTACTTATGATATAGGTAGTGCAATACCTTTGAGTAGTGTTCAGGATGCTGTGCTAACAGCATCTCAGGCAAGGATTTCAAAAGTAAAGATGGCTTCTCATGTTGCTTCTGATGTTATAAGTTTGGAATCGCCAATAATAGTGCTTGCTTCAAACCCAAATGAAACATATAAAATTGCTGAAAATCTATATGAAAGTGTAGGAAATGATGTAGAAATAGATGAAGATGTCGAACTAGTCATTAAACTTGTTCAGAGCGAATTGGGAGAAGATTTTCCATTGGGTAAATATTTAAAAAGAAGAATTGCCGTTCATAGTTCAGCCCTTCCTGACGAAATCCGATTTCTAATTGAAGATCTGATGTCAAATGAAAAGCTTCAGGCTTTAGTGGCTACAACAACCATAGCACAGGGCATTAACTTTCCGGTTTCAGCAGTCATAATGGGTGCATATAATTATCCTTATTTGGGGGCAATGCCTGTACGTGACTTTTGGAATTTAGCAGGCAGAGTTGGGCGTACCGGACAGGATAGTATGGGGTGGGTAGGAATTGCAGTAAAAGATCAAGAAGACCTTTTAAAAGTTGGAGATTATGTCAAAAAAGCATCTGATGATTTGCATTCTCAATTGGTTAATGCTATCGATAATGCCTTAGGTCACGCAGGAGAAAGTTTTGAACGATGGCTTTTTGTAGATGAACGATGGTCAGCTATATTGCAGTACATCTCACATTTAAGAAGACAAACTCAACAGCTGGATATTTTCCTTGCACAACTTGAATTAAAGTTACAGGCTACTTTTGGTTACAATCAGCTTCCAAGTGATAAGAAAAACTTTTTAAGAGATAATTTGCGAAAATATGCAAGTACTTTGTCATTAGCAGATGCCAAAAGGGCAGACGAAACAGGATTCTCTTCCGTTTCTGTACGTCAGATGATTGGCAGATTAGCATCTTCTAATATTAACCCACAGGATTGGCAACGGACTCAATTATTTTCTGAAAATAACCAGACTATGCAAAATCTTGTGGGTATCATGCTGAATACTTATGAGATAAAAAAATCAATTCAGGAATTAAGTGAAGGAGGACAGCCGTTAGACCGTTTGAGCATTGCTCGATTGATAATTGATTGGGTAAACGGTAAGAATATGGCTAAAATAGCGTCAAGGGTGTATCCGAAAATGGAATCCACAATGGCTATTCAAAAAGCTACAAAAGCACTGTATAAAATTGTGGCGAATTCAGCTACTTGGGGACTTGCTGCATTACAAAAAATGCCAACAAGTGGTATTGATTGGGAAAATTTATCAGATATTGAAAAGAAAAAAATGGCAAACCTGCCTGCCTATTTACATTATGGAGTAAACACGGATGAAGGTGTGCTTATGAGGAAAAATAATGTTCCAAGAAGTATCGCAAACCGTTTAGGGGAATTATACAATGCTTCTGTAAATGGGGAAATATTTAACCAATCCGCGGATACCGTAAATAATTGGCTTTCTCAAGAACCGAAAGAAACTTGGGATAATGTTAGACCTGTTGGTTCAAGATTATCAGGGGAAGATTATAAACGAATTTGGGAAAAATTAAATGGGAAAAATTAAAAAATGAACATCCTTACTTTCGACATAGAAGAATGGTTTCATATCTTAGACAATGAATCCACCAAAACCGCCAAGGAATGGAAAAACTATGAAAGCCGTATTCATGAAAATATGGAACGGATTTTTTCCATACTTGAAACACATCAAGTGAAGGCTACCTTTTTCTGTGTGGGCTGGATAGCAGAAACTTACCCCGACATCATCAAATCCATTGCAGCGCGAGGCTATGAGCTTGGCACCCATACCCGCATGCATCAGTTGGTGTACGAACAAACCCGCGAGACTTTCAGTCAAGACATAGAGTTTTCTATAAAAACATTGGAAGATATCACCGGACAAAAAGTCAAATACTTTCGGGCACCCGGCTTTTCAATTCGAGAAGATAACAAATGGGCATTTGAAGTATTGGCAGAAAACGGGATAGAAGTCGATAGCTCTATTTTTCCTGCTCCGCGCGCCCACGGCGGCTTCCCAAGCTACAAACAGCCTGTACCCTCATTGCTAAAGTACAAGGGCATAACATTAAAAGAATTTCCCATCAATTACACCAACATCATAGGTAAATCCATTATTTTCAGCGGA
>CAYVWK010000195.1:0-3791 GCA_964455235.1 uncultured Paludibacter sp. | reverse complement strand
ATGAACATCCACTCCAAAATATTATCCTGGCGGGAGGCGCATATAGAGCAGCGCCACTTTATTATTATGCTCAGTTTTGCGGTGGGTTTCCTGGCGTCTGTGGCGGCGAATTTGCTTAAATGGCTGATTCATTTCATTCAAAGAATGCTGACGCAAGGTTTCGATAGGGTGGAGGTGAATTTTTGGTATTTGGTTTTTCCTGTGATAGGTATTTTACTGGCGTCACTTTTTGTGCGCTATATTGTGAAAGATGATATTAGTCACGGGGTTACGCGTATTCTCCATGCTATTTCGCAGCGAAAAAGCATCATCAAATTACATAATACATGGTCGTCGATAGTGGGTAGTTCGCTGACTATTGGCTTTGGTGGGTCGGTGGGGGCAGAGGCTCCTATTGTGCTGACAGGCTCTGCTATTGGTTCCAATTTGGGGAAGTTTTTCAAGATGGATCAGAAGACCATGATGTTGTTGATTGGTTGCGGTGCTGCTGGTGCTATAGGCGGAATTTTCAAGGCTCCGATTGCTGGACTGATGTTTACGCTTGAAGTGCTGATGCTGGATATGACTGTTGCATCCGTTGTGCCTATCATTATTTCATCCGTAACAGCTACTACTTTCACCTATATCATTTCAGGAAGTAAAGCTTTTATGTTCAAATTTGAGGCAGCTCAGTTTTTTGAGGTGAGCTTGATTCCACACTTCATTTTATTAGGCATAGTTTGCGGCTTGACTTCTCTCTATTTTACACGAGGAATGAATAAAATTGAGGGTGTTTTTAGGAAAATCAAGAAGCCAATATGGAAATTAGTGCTAGGAGGTAGCATTTTAAGTGTGTTGATTTTCTTCTTCCCGCCCTTATACGGAGAGGGTTACGAGACCATTGAAGCTTTAATTAACGGCAATGCGCAGGCGGTTTTCGACTGGAGCTTATTTCAGCCCTATAATGATAATCAATATGTGTTTGTTGGTTATTTATTGATGATAGTGATATTCAAGATATTTGCATCCGCAGCTACCAATGGTGCAGGTGGCGTAGGAGGTATTTTTGCCCCTTCACTGTTTGTGGGTAGCTTGGTAGGCTTTATTTTCGCTACAGTTTCGGGTATGATAGGCTTTCCTGTCTCTTTAGAAAACTTCTCATTGGCAGGCATGACAGGTTTGATGTCGGGTGTGATGCACGCACCATTAACAGGTATCTTTTTAATAGCCGAACTTACTGGTAGTTATAGCTTATTTATGATGTTGATGATAGTTTCAACTGTATCTTATCTTACCATTAAAATTTTTGAAAAACATAGTCTATACGCTATGCGATTAGCTCAAAAAGGAGAGCTAATCACCCACAATAAGGATAAGGCAGTTTTAACTCTAATGAAGACTGGAAACGTGATAGAAACTGACTTACAGATATTATATCCAGAGATGACTTTAGGAGAATTGGTCAAAATTATCTCGACATCCAAGCGAAACATTTTCCCAGTGATAGATAAAAATACAAGGGTATTGCAGGGCATCGTATTATTAGATGAAGTACGGAATATCATGTTTCGTCCTGAATTATACAATAGATTTACAGTCAGAAAACTGATGATATCCCCTCCTGCCATCATTTATGATGATTTACCAATGGAAAAGGTAATGGATATTTTTGAAGATACAGGAGCTTGGAACTTACCCGTAGTCAACGATAAAAAACAATATATTGGCTTCGTCTCCAAGTCGAAAATATTCAATTCCTATAGAGATGTGTTGGTGCATTTCTCAGAAGAATGAGAGACCGTTTCTTAGCCTCACTTCATACATCAAAGTCTTGCCGAACAAATTTTAGGCTGAAGTTACAGCATCTTGCCAAAATAATTTGGCGAGAGCTTTTGCATAGGATTTAATGGTGATTTTATAAGCTAGTCGGTGATAATAATTCGATTTGCTTCTGTTTTGATTGTTTTATTGATAGTTCTGATGTTGGCTTTGTAGATATAAACACCTGCATTTATTTTTTCACCATGATGGGTAGTCATATCCCATACGATTGTATTGTTTCCATTTGAAGATAAATTGTGAATCAACCTGCCTGAAATATCAAAAATATCAATAGCGTAACTTATTATATCATCTGAGTTAGATAGGGAAAAATAAACATAATCAAGAGGTAGTGTAAATGTATATGTAAATTTTCCATTTTTTACATCTATTTCTTCCGAACGTAAAATCAAAGGACGATCGATATACTCGTAAACTGGTTCGTTGGGAGCATTGTCATTGCCTAATGTTCTGTAAGTATAGGATTTATCGTAGATGCTACAATACAATTTTCCGTTAAATTCAGATACTAAGTTTAAATTATCATCTACAATACTACCTTCTATGGTTTGGGTAGTATTTGCTTTCAAAGTGTCATTTTCAAAGCTGATATTATCATTTATTTTCTCAGTAACAATCTGATAGGTATCCGCATAGCTCAACTTTATAGCAGGATCACCCAAATAAATGTAGGATAGTTTATTCATGTTAGACCCAGTATTATTTTTTGCATTTTTGATAGCTTCTCCTACACTGATATGCTTTCCGTCGTTCCTATCAAAAAGGTTTTTTATTAAGTTTTTGTTTAATTGATAATTTTGAGTAGCATAATTGGATCGGGCTGCTGAAAAAATACCGATACCGCCACCATCAGGATTAAGAAACACATTTTCTCCAGCAGAAACAGTCTGACTATCAAATCTTCCAAATTCACATGCAGCAACAATCCAAAGAGGCAGGTAGTTGTTTTTTAGACTAACAACATCTTCGTTGGTCAGTATTTGTTCGTATGACAATGACTGATGATGAGCATGGCCAGAATAATTAAACAGCAACAGTCCATTATCCAAAGCACTGAGCAGACTATCCTTTGCAGCAGGATAACTTTCACCCACCGATGTAGTAGTCTTTGGATAGGCATCTAAGAGTATTTTGTTTGTGTGATACGATTTATAATCTTTATTGATTTCAGTGGTTAAATCGTCTGCCATCTTCATGTGTGTGTTGTAGTCGCGATCATCTCCCATAAAACACAAATTGTTTTTCCATCTTCCTTTATGGGTGTTATTCATGTAGTTTATCGTTTTGCTGACTACATCTGATGCTTGTTGTTGGTTTATTACAGGAAATCTACCCACTGCAATGTCCATCGAATGTTCCTAAAATCGCAATCCTTCGTTGTTTTCTAAGAAAGTAAAATAATCATCGGTTGTATAGGCTGAAAGTTCAGATATAGCATTATCTGCTTGATAAGTCAATACGAAATTATCACCCGAATCAGCTAAAATTTTTCTGTTGTCAAAAGTTCCTCTACCAAACAAGAGTAAATGTTTAGGCAAGTTGGTGGGATTTCCAGAAGTTATTGCCCTGTCGTAGAACATTTTCATAAAGCGCCTATAAGCTGTTGCATCGGGTGTGCCAGAAGAAAACTCGTTATAAACCTGCTCTGTTGTTGTAACAGTTACCGTCATATTATCTTTTTGTCGATGTGCTTCTGCTAATATTTCCGCTTGAGATTGAAAATCAGGATGCGTAATAATTACCATATCAGCTTGTGCTATTGCATGCAAGTTTTGATTTGGCACCAACCCAACAATTTCTGGTTTTGGAAAGGTGGAAGCATCTGTTGGGTCAATTGCCAAGTAATGTTTAAGTTCTATGCAGGTATCTATAAAACTCATCTGATTATCAGTATTAGATGTAATTATAGCACTGATATCCTGTTGATTTGTAATATCCCATATCTGTATATTGGGATTGTCATTCGTCAA
>CAYVWK010000194.1:0-3806 GCA_964455235.1 uncultured Paludibacter sp. | reverse complement strand
ACCCTACTCGTAGCACAAGCAGCAGGGTTTTTAGTGTTGTATTATGTGGGGTTGAGGGTGTTGATGCCATCAAGCTTTTCAGCATTTAATTCTAGAAATAAAGAAAACGACACTTTTATGTAATATAAAAGTGTTGTCTATAGACTTATCAAACTCACTTCTCCGTAACAGACAGCAACTCCTTAATTCCCCCTATTGAACTTAAAACGCCAGTTGCTTCGTAGGGAAGGTAAACAACCTTATTACCTTTTCCACTAACCATATCTTTAAGCGTATCAATATACCTAATTGCAACAAGATAGTTTACAGGGTCGCTATTTGTAGCTTTGATTGCGGCTGTAACTGCCTCTATAGCAGCTGCTTCTGCCTCAGCAACCTTCAGTCTTGCTTGTGCCTGTCCTTCAGCAATTAAAATTTGTGCTTGCTTTTCTCCTTCTGCTTTGTTGATTTCTGCTGATTTACGTCCTTCAGCTTCCAATGTAAGTTGTGCTTTGGTACCTTCTGCCTCAAGAATTTTTGCGCGTCTGTCGCGTTCTGCACGCATTTGTTTCTCCATAGCATCACGAATATCATGAGGAGGATTGATGTCTTGCAATTCAACTCGATTAACTTTTACACCCCATTTATGACTGGCTTCATCAAGTACAGCACGTAATTTGGAATTGATAGTATCACGCGAAGTAAGCGTTTGATCTAAATCCATATCCCCAATAACATTTCGTAAGGTCGTTTGCGTAAGTTTTTCAATGGCTTCTGGCAGATTTGCAATTTCATACACTGCTTTGATAGGATCGATAACTTGAAAATACAAAAGCGCATTGATTTCAGTTACCACATTGTCTTTTGTAATCACATTTTGTTTTGGAAAATCATAGACAGTTTCTCGCAAATCAATCCTTGTCATGATTTGACTTCTAACAATTCGTCTTCCTTCATAATCTTCCTTGACATATCGCCAGGTAATAGCCCTTGCTTTATCAATAGCTGGCAAAATAATATTGATACCAGAAGTCAGAGTTCTACTGTATTTGCCTAATCTTTCTATGACCATTGTTTCCGATTGTTGAACAATTTTGAGACCTGCAAACACCCAAATAATTGCAAATAAAGCAATTAGTCCTAAAATAATTGTAACGCCCATAATGTAAATATTTATTGTGTGAAACTTAGATTGGTTTAACTATTAATATTGTTGATTGTACTTGAAGAACCTCTACTTTTTCCCCAAGATTAACAATTTCATCATTTTCTGTTTCCGCTTTCCAGTCGTCTCCTTCAACAAGCACGCGCCCCTCATTTTTGGAAGCATTTATTGTTTCTGTAACCCTACCTACCTTTCCAATTAAAGCGTCCACATTCGTTTTAATGTTATTACTTTTTTTATGGAAATACCTAAGCATAAAAGGTCGTATCCCAAAAAAGGCGATAAGAGCACCAGCAGTAAAAGCAATCAGTTGTATTTTGATACCTAAATCAAATGCTGAAATTACACCAGCTAAGATACATCCGATAGCGATACTACCAAACAGAAAACTGGGCGCAAACACTTCAATAATGAAAAGTATCACCGCCACTATCACCCAAATGTGCCAAATTTCGATACCCATATACTCAAATTTATTCGTTGATGCCTACTCTATTTGCAGGATTTTCGGCTTGTTCCTGTGGTTTGTTATGTTTGATAATAGTTATCTCGCGTTTTGATGTAGATGCCATAATTCTTCTATATACTCTTCTATATCGAACTGTTTTATTTTTTCAGTCGATTTTAAATATAATGGGTGATGGGGATGTCCTTTTATAGATTTATTTCCCAAACAAACCCAATTGCAATCATACATTTTACTCAGATTATAAATGTCATATAGACAATCCATCAAATATGGTCTTTTTTCAATCAAAGTTCCCCAAGCAGCCCATATCACAGTGTTTTTACTTGATAAAACTTGCTGAATAAGTTCTAAGTTTTTCTGATGGATTTCCAAATTAAATTCTTTATGTATATTATTTGGATTAGTTGCTCGCTGCGGATATATATTCATCATTATCCAACTATCAAATCCATTATTTAATGCCAATCTTTCTACCGATTTTAATGTATTATCTAGATTACCAGGAGTTGCTGTACTGGGATTAATTCCAAAACACAATAGAGATTTATTACCTTTTGTTCCCAAAACATATCTTATATCATCTTTCTGATCATTTTCATATAACCATGTTTGGGTATCGTAACTCTCTTTTTGTATAGTGTTTTTCATTTTTTTTGATTCTCTTATTTCATGATATTTCCCACAAATTTACAAATCCTTTTTGTTAAATTATTATAAATTTGCAAGAATTAATCTCATAGGGTTTAATATTTATTTTGTACCTAACGGCACAAATATTTCACATGAATGAATCTTTTGTGCTAGCAATATTTAGTCCCTATGGGACTGGTGGAAAGCAAAACCAAATATTTTACAGTAAATACAAACTCCTAAATTCCTAAATTTCTCAATTTCTTAATTAATCTATTGGCACATTAGTACATTGGCACATCAGTATCTATCCAACGCCTCCTTAAACAACTGCTGTATTTCCTCTATTAAGCTTTGGGGTTGAAGGACTTTTACATTGGCTGCGTAGGATAATAGTTCCATGCGGAAGTCAAAGGTGATGTAGATTTTTAGTTGGATACGGAATTCATTTTCATCATCAACTAAAACTTCTTGAGAAGCATGCATGGGAAGGGTTTTAATGTATTTACCCTGATGGGGTACAAAGGAAAGTATTACCTCTTCCGGCTTTTGGTCAATGGGTGTGATAATGCCAAAACTATATTTGAAATACTCATCCACATCAAAATTATCTTGAAGTTCAAACTTTTTTCTACTGATGTCTAAGTTTGAAATTCTATCCAAAGCAAAAGTCTTGATTTTATCTTCATCAGGAACCATGGATAACAAATACCATCTATGCTTAAACTCTCTCAAAGCATAAGGTTCTACTGTACGATTGGTGGGTTTATTTTCCCAAAACTTGTGATACTGAAAGTTGATTTGCAAACGGTTTTTAATCGCATGAAGCAAACCATATAAATTTTCTGTACCCTGTGGCCTTCTTTTTTCAAAATAAATATTACTCGACAATCTGTCTGCAATATTCAAGGCATTAAAAGTATCAAAAGCTTCCAACATTCGCTCGTTCATAACGGGCGACTCATCATCACTTATGTGATATACCTTTGAAGAGAAATCGTATTGAATATCAATATTATACAGAGAACGAATATCCTCCAAATCACGTTGGAAGGTACGTTTGGAGACATTGAAGTTATATCCCTGAAGCTCCGACTCCCAAGCCAAATAATCAGTTATTTCATCGAAACTTGCAGGATATCTCCTCAACTTTTTTATAATCAAATTATATCGTGCTAAAATTTCTCGTTTTGACATGTTAAGTGTGTTTTATTGAATTGTATGGCAAAGATAAGGATATGGTGCGACAAAATATGTCGTGGGGTGATTGTATATCAAAAAAAGGTTGAGATGAAGTTTATTTGTAGGAAATTTACTTTGATATCCTTTCAATAAATGACTTAATATTATTTGAATTGATTTGTCACTTGAATAGTAAGTCTTAAGTCTATGATGAAAATGTTAGAATATCTTGCTATTCCTCATATAGGTAGGCATCACAGTGGTATTGATGATGTAAGAAACCTTTCAAATATAGTTATTCATCTTCTACAGAAAGGTGCTGAGTTTAAAAAGCATGATAGTTCAGACAATACTCCTGCAATTTTTAAACCTGGCGATTGG
>CAYVWK010000193.1:0-3874 GCA_964455235.1 uncultured Paludibacter sp. | reverse complement strand
GTTAATATTTTCACATTTAGAAGGCTGCATTTTGGTTAAATATAGTTTCATTACTAAATATCAACAATATAGCATCAGCGTATAATTATACATTTTGATGAAAACCATTTTTATATGGGGTAAATGGGTTGTTGCAGAAAAATATCGAACTTTTTATGGGGTATAATATTTTATTTCACTCTCGACAACACTGCCAAACACCCTAGTTTAACATTAAGAAACACCAAATCCTCTAAAAACCCACTTTTTCGTTCACATGTATATGGTTTTGTATAATTTATATGGGGTAAAAAGTTCGATTTCAAAACCACCATATTTCGTTTATGGGGTAAACAAATTGATTTTGCACCCAATTAGTACTTTTCAGGGCATATTTTACTCGACTTTCATCACACCATATTAACAGTTTAGGATATTTTAAACCCAAAACCACCTCAACAAAGTTCCTAACCCCATATTTCGATTGATTTTAGTCTGTAAAAAGTTATTTACCCCATAAAATATTCGATTTCGAAACCACGAGATGTCAAATTAGCAGAATTTGGATCGATTTTGTTGGCGCAAGAAGGTGATGGAGGGGTATAAATCCTTTTTATGGATATTGATATTTTCCTCCAATTCGAGAGAGACGCATTAGAGTAAAATGGGGTACGAGGTGAGCTTAAACAGTGCATAGTAAATAAAAAGTTTTGACTGACCCTAGACATAATGTTTAGGGTTGGTCAAAACTTTTGGCGTTATAAACAAGTGTATCTCATAATGCTAAGCTACATTATGAATGAAATCAATCAACAATTATTTCAATTTCAGATATTTTACTCATCACATTATCCTCAAAGGTAGTAACAAGCTTTTGATCAAATAAATCTTCTCTAAAAAATCTAAGCTCAATCCATTTATTACTGTTTTTTCCAACTGTAAATGTATCCAATCTATCTTCTATATTAATAGTTGTGGATATCTCATCTTTATTCTCTATTTTCACTTTTAGCCGACCTATAACAACACGATCACTTATAAATTCAAAGCTTTTATCATCAATTTGATTTACATCAAAATAATAAGGCATTGTAATCTTTATATCATTTAGTGTAATAGCTTTAACTGCATGTCCTTCAGTTTCCTGACTTTTAAAGTTATCAAGTATTTGGCTTTCAGTTATTTCATAAACTGGACTAAACATATCCGAGTTCATATAGTTTACAATACTTTGGTATAATCTCTTAGTGGCTTTTCTATTATCCAATTCATCAACAAGGTTATAACCAGATATAACTATCCTACCGTCACCTAAACTCGCTTCAACAATAGTCGCCAACTTTAAACTAGTGTGAAAATCATTAATAGGCTGAACTAAAGGTTTTATAACTCCCCAATCATCACTCAGAATAAAACCACTACCTCCTTTACATATATCACGCCAGTTCCAATTAAGATAATTATCGGTTGGGAAATCAGTAAATATAGGATGCTTATTATCAATTAGCGCCCCAAGAGTCTTAGAGCCTTTACCTGGGAAAAACAAAGTGGACCAGAAAACGGGCTTGAACGAAGCAAAGTCTTCGCCTCCTTTAATTACAGTTTTATCAACCATTAGAAGTGCTTTTCCACCTCTTTTTAAAGTATTAATTGCGATTTCAACATCGGACGTTACTATCACATCTTTAAGATCTATAGGTCCATCATTATAAAGCCATATTTCCCAAGCATTGGTATAAGTGTTATCTAAAGTTCGAGCCCTTAAGGTATATTTACCTTCAGGCCATAAACCATCAAATTCAAATTCAGAACTTCCAATTATGGTAGGTTCGGCTAGTTTAATTGCTTTTATATCATATTTTCCACTTTTGACTATCGTATTATCACTATTCAAAATCTCCCAAATAACTCCCTCCTTTTCCCTATCGAATCGACTACTATTAATTGATATTGAAAATTTAAACTTTTCACCACTATTATATACATACTTATCAAATGACGCAAGCAGAACTAAATCACTATTAAACTGCTTTATTTCGTCTGCCACTGCATAAATTTTCTCATCATAAAATGCATCAAGCCATCCCACTAAAGCTTCACCTTGACCAGTATAATCATTCATTTGAAGCAAGTTATATCCAGCACTGTATTTAGACCTAAATTGTCTTTCAATTTCTGACTTATAAAGCTTGAGTTGAAATTTTCCAGAGGCATATTGAAATAATGAATCATAGCTTACAATTCCATTTTTTAGTGCTTGTTGCTCGGCCTTTTCAAGATTTATAAATCTAAAAGGTGTGTTATCATACTTATTTACATCAGACCACAGCGGATGTGATGGAAACTGTCCGAGTTCATGAGCAATTACTGGAAGAGTGGTGTGAATATAAGCACTATCATAGTTATTTATTAATGAGTAATCATCCTTGTTGACTACCTGCCCAAACCCGGGTACAATATGACTATCCTGAAAATCATCAGCACCTAGTACAGCTCTTGCAGTAGTTGCAGAATAAAGTCTTCTATTATCATGTTCTTTAAATTCAGCAATCCAATTATTAACTACATCTTTATCAATATTATCCATCTCGTTACCAAATGAGAAAAAGGCAAAAGATGGATGATTGCCAAATTCTTTGAAAAGTTTTTTTGCCTCTCCATATACAAAAGTATCTATTGTTCTATCATTATTTCCTAATCCTTGAGGTACACCCATAGTCCCACTAATTGGTCTCAAGTCATCTTTAGCATTTATTGATGTCATCCACACTAATTCGGCCATTATATAAATACCCAATTCATCTGCCGCTTGAAAAGCCGCTTTGGGAGGTGTAGAAGAATGGAATCTGACTTGATTTAGGCCATATTCCTTATACTTCTTAAAGATATTCAGCCATGTTTCAATATCGACTGGGGGATGACCAGTTGGCGGGTATCCTAATGCCTCTTGATTACCTCTTATAAATTCGGGTTTCCCATTTACCAACACTTTATATTGAGAAGTATCCAACTTTCTGTTTCCAAAAGAAATAATATCCGATATTTGCTCTTCTTCATCAATGGACATTATCATTTTTAGCTGATATAAATTAGGATTACTTGAGCTCCATAATTTAAACTCTGATGGTGTAAACTCAAGGCTCAATGTGTTTTCCCCAACTTCAATCAACCTCTCAAAATTGTATGACTCACGCACATCACTACCCTTTCTAGATAGAAGAATTTGAAATAAAGCATTTGTTTTCTTGGTAGGATTATTTACAATAAATTTAGTAGTAACTGATTTATCGTCAAGATTGGAATATACTTGAATATCATCAAAATAGACCACAGGCTTTTTAATAAGCTTCATTTCTCCTATAATACCATTCCAAAGGCTTTCAGTTTGTTCTGTATAATTATGTCCCTTATCACCAATAGGATGAATAAGCCTATTGTCTATCCTTATACTAATTAGATGTGACCCAGGCTTAAGCTGTCCCAGATTATGTCTATGAGCTGTAACCAAACCATCTTGTGGTGAGGTCTGAACCTCTACTCCATCAATCCACACTCTGCTCTCCCATTTAACACGTTCAAGGTATAATTCAACATTGCTATGTGCAAAGCTTTCAGGTATATTTATCAATCTTTGAAACCATATTGCCCCCATATATTTGTGTTTACGTTGCAAATAATTGATCCAAGGAGATTGGTCGGGAACACCTATTTCCATCAAGTCAGTAGTGTTAGGAAGCGTTGTCAGATCATTAAATGAGGGAACAAACGAGTAAAAGTTCTCATCATCCATATCTAGATTAATATTTCCAACATAGGTATCAATCAAATTACCTAAATACCATTTCTTCAACAATCCCTCATCAGCAATATCCACTGCATAATACCAATCGCCTGA
>CAYVWK010000192.1:0-3886 GCA_964455235.1 uncultured Paludibacter sp. | reverse complement strand
AACAGGATGTTGTACGAGCTTTGGATACCATGGCCCTTGTATGTGGGCAAATCAATAATGAAGCTGAAATAGAATTACAGGGAATTATACGAAAAGTAAGGTATGGGTCTTCTCGTGGTTCTATTGCCGCCCCTGCAAAAAAACTAGTTGCTGTTAGAAAGGTTAAGCCGTCAAAAGCTTCTGTTAATGTATTAAGCCAAGCTCCTGTTTCAGGTTTGAAAAGCTGGAGATTAATTATGGAGCCTCATCCCGATGTTGCTGAAGGGCGATATCGAAATGCAGAATTTGCAGCTAACCTGGCGCAAGTTGCTGATGGATCTGCAACTTTTGAGTACAGGGATCCTGTGGAGTTTTTCAATAGGACTTATGTTACCGCTGGAATGGAAGGTTTATTGATCGAAGCGCTTAAGCGAGTGTCCGGCAATGGAGGGGAGCCTATCATTCAGCTGAAGACTGCATTTGGAGGGGGAAAAACCCATAGCATGCTGGCTCTGTATCACTTGATGAATGAGAAAACATCTTCTTTAGTTGCCTCTCTTGATAATGTTAAACCAATTATTGAGAAAGCGAAGATTTCAGGTATACCCAGAGTAAAAATGGCTGTTTTAGTCGGTACTGCATACAACCCCGCTTCATTTAGGAGACCTGTCGCTATGCCTGGGATCCAGGTTAATACTTTATGGGGTGAAATAGCCTACCAATTGGCTTTAGAAGCAAATGATCCAAAGCTATACGATATTATCAAAGAATCTGATAAAAAGGGAATAGCCCCTGGCTCTGATGCGCTTAAAGAATTATTTGACGCCTGTGGCCCTTGTCTAATCCTTATTGATGAATTGGTTGCGTATGTTAGAAAACTATATGGGAAGCAAGGGCTTCCGGCTGGCACCTTTGATAATATGATGTCCTTTATTCAAGAGCTTACTGAAGCTGCTAGGGCAAGTAGAGATACTGTAGTAGTTGCATCAATTCCAGAGTCAGAATTGGAAGTGGGAGGTGAGGCAGGCGTTCTAGCACTACAGACAATTGAACATGTCTTTGGCAGAATGGAAGCAATTTGGAAACCTGTAGAGTCTGGCGAAAGTTTTGAAGTGGTTCGAAGAAGACTGTTTCTTTCATGTGATGATTTTGAGGCAAGGGATGCAGTCTGCCAAGCATTCAGCAAACAGTACCAAGAGAATTCAAATACATTCCCCATCGAATCCAAGGAAAATGATTATCTGGAACAGTTGAAAGCCTGTTATCCTATCCATCCTGAGGTATTCAAGCGTTTGTACGAGGACTGGTCTACCTTGGAGAAATTCCAGAGAACACGAGGTGTCTTGAGGTTAATGGCTGCAGTAATAAACGATTTGTGGGAAAGCAATGATCAAAGTCTCATGATTATGTCTGGTTCTATTTCTATAGGTAATCCTATTATCAAGGAAGAGCTACTGAGATATTTGCCTATGACATGGAATTCAATAGTAGATATAGAGGTTGATGGGAAAAACTCCACACCATTTAAGATTGATAAGACAGATCCGAGATTTGGAAAAATCCTTGCTGCGAGGAGAGTCGCAAGGACACTGTTTTTAGGGAGTGCTCCTTCGTCTGGGGTAAGGAACCGTGGAGTCGAAAGATCCCATATATACTTAGGTTGTGTGCAGCCTGGGGAGAATGTATTTGACTTCAAGGATGCTTTGAAAGTTTTGTTGGATAGGCTTTCATACCTATATAATAACGAGTCCAACAATAAATTTTGGTATGATACCCGCCCAACGCTCCGTAAGCTTATGGAAGATCGGGCTAATCAGCTATCGATATCAAAGGTTTATCAACAGATTGAAGACCAACTTAAACGGACACGTAAGGGAAGCCTCCTTAACAAGGTCCATTTCTGCCCTGTCAACTCTTTGGACATCCCAGATGAGCAAGAGGTGAGGCTTGTTGTTCTCTCGCCTGAAACTGTATATCGTTCTACAGAGCCTAGTGGTGGAGCAGCCATTTCAATTATCCAGAATTTTCTGGATACACGAGGTTTAGGACCCAGAATGCATAAGAATATGCTTCTCTTTGTTGCTCCTGATGCTGATGGCATGCTTTCGCTGGTTCAAGAGACTAAAAGATATATGGCTTGGCAATCCATCAAGAATGATATTGATGCTTTAGACTTGGGCTCTAGTGACACCAAAGATGTAGAACAAGGATTAAAGAGGTCTGCTGAGACGATGTCTTCAAGACTACAGATGGCATATAGTTGGCTACTAATTCCGACAACTGATCTTGAAAAAAGTAATTCCACAATCTTGGTGCCTCATCAGCTTTCTGTAAGTGAAAATTTCATTGAAAGTGCAGAGATACAATTACGCCAAGATGATAGCTTGATACAAGCCTATGCTCCGGCTTCCTTGCTGATCGAGTTGAACAAGTTGCTTTGGAAAGAAAAGGATTATATTTCCATCAAAGACCTTTGGACGTATTTTAGCAGTTATTGTTATCTTCCTCGTCTTAAGAATTTCACTGTTCTTGAGCAAGCGATTTGTCGTGGTTTGGAATCAAAGGAATACTTTGGCCTTGCTGCGGGTATTGATGAGGGTGGGCGTTTTCTGGACTTGAGGATCAACACTGGTAGCATTACGTTGAACAAAGAGGATCTTTTAGTGAAAGCCTCTGTGGCAATGATTCAAGTTACAGGTGATACAGCAAATATACCGGAAGGAGAATTCGCTGGTGAGAAAGGTGAAGAAGAAGGAGAAAAGATTGATGGTCCGATAAATGGAGAGAGTCCTTTTGGTTCCACAAAACCTTTTGGTGATTCTCAATCAGGCCGTATAGTCGTCCCAGCAGAACCTACACCTACATCCTTTTACCTGTCAACATCAATAAACAAGACCCGGGTTGTACGGGATGTTTCTAAAATAGTAGAAGAGGTACTTCAGAACTTACAAGGTTTGAAAGGTTCAGAAATCAAGATAACTTTGGAAGTACAAGGGGACTTTGCTCAAGGGAGTGTGACTAAGGATATTCGTAGGACGGTTGAGGAAAACTGCAAGACTCTTTCTGTAGAGCAGTATGGATTTGAAGAATAAATGTAATGAGTGATAGTTCAGTTAATAACTTATAGAGTTGCAAAGATTGCTAATCAAAACATGATAGGAGGGTACATGAGTAATGCTTCAGAATTTATCAAGGATTTCACCGCGCTGGAAAGTTGGATGACTAACAAGCTGAATTCAAAAGAACACGAGACCTTTCATACAACAGTCTATAAGCTGGGAATAGAGAATAGACAGATTAGGCAATATTCTAGCATTTTACGAAGAATGGGAGATTTGCGTAATGCAATAGTTCACAGTGATAGGTATCCTGAGTTCATCATTGCAGAACCCAATGAGAAAACGGTTAATGAGTTTAAGCAGATTAGCGAACTGATAATGCAGCCTCCAGCATTATTGACTTTTTGTGGAAGGAATCCTTCTTCTGTAGCATTAAATACCCCTCTTCCTGAAATACTATCTCTGATGTCCACAAAAGATTACTCTCAAGTACTGGTGCAAAAGGAGAATACATATCACTTGCTTTCGAGAGAAGCCATTTCTAAGTGGCTGGAGTCAAATATCACTTCGGATATCATAAGCATCAAAGATACAACTGCAGAAGATATTCTTAAACATGGCGACCCAAGGGCCTGTAGATTTGTTGGTAAAAATATAGATGTCTTTGAGTTTGTGGATATTATCACCTCTGCGCAGAAGGCAATTCAAGCTGTTGTTGTGACGCAGAATGGCAAAGATACTGAGAAACCTTTGGGCATAGCGACTATTTGGGATGCTGGGGTTATTCTTGCCACATTAGGATCTTCATAGGAAATCGTATTCCTTAGATCTGGATTTCTGAAAAACTT
>CAYVWK010000191.1:2615-3896 GCA_964455235.1 uncultured Paludibacter sp. | reverse complement strand
CAATCTATGCATTCTCCACCTTTATTTTTGTGACATAGTAGCGAGTTGTTTGACCATACTCTGTTCCAACCGAGAGACATTCGCCGAACCTCCATTCATCTCCATACCCTTTCCTATCATCTGAATTTTGTGCACGAAACACTAGAGGGCTTTTAATGCAAAATTCCGTATCAGTTTTAATACTATGCTGTTTGGAAAAATACTTAATAGTCTTTAAGATTGGATAAAGCACATCATATACTGTAACCTGATCTGGGTTAGTACCATGAAGAACTGTTTTCTTCTTTGATTCTTTCTTTAAATCAGTAAATGTAATTTGGGGAATATATTCCAATTCAGTAGTTGGATAATCTTCAGGTGTATCCCTACTGATATATAGATTCACAGAATATTTCTGATGATCTAGTTCCAAAAGAATCGCATGCTTCAGCAACAGGACTTTGTATTTAATATGAGGCTCTCGATTTCCCTCAAATCGATCCATCACTACAACCGTACTATCGACGTCTTTAATATCAATCTCGTAAAGATTCTTTTTACCTGGACCTAAATACCTTGCCATATATAACTCCCTTTAACTAAATTATAATCACCTGCTAGTATAAGCTCAGCAGAAAGAGATAGGTGCTTACATATCCCAACATAGTAGCTAATACTGAAATAGCTTTTATTTCCTCCAAAAATCCTTTGTCTGTGAGACCTTTCAGCAACATCCACTGACAGAACGAACGATTATCTGCCATATAGAAATTACATTTTTAAGTATACTTTATTAGTTTGACGTGAACTCTTTCAACATCTTTATTCTCAATTCTAGCGATTGCTAACAAATCAGCTTTCCATTTTTGTATTGCATGTATCTGTAATGGATTTGATTGGTGTTGACGTATAAGCCAGTTTATAAAAGTCATCACTTCCTGTTTAGAGAGAATTTTATAATCTTTGATGATTGACTCAAGGATTTGTAGTCGTTCATAATCTCTGAGATCATCCTTTTGGGAGACAGAATACCCACACTTCTTTAGAACTGATTCATTTTTATAATCTTTGAAATCTAAATATTTTTCACGTATAGATCTTTCATCTAAGAATTTTGATAAATGTTGTTCATTAACAAAATCGCACAAGGCATCTTTCATCAGAAAATAGTATTCTTCGTAGATAGATGACAAAATATAGTAGTGCTTACATTGCTGACAATACCCAGCAGGAATCAACTTAGAGGTTATACCTTTCCCATTATGACTTCTGATTACGATCTCTGCCTGAACAGATTCCAGC
>CAYVWK010000191.1:0-2515 GCA_964455235.1 uncultured Paludibacter sp. | reverse complement strand
ACAACCCTAAACTTTTCCTTTCCCAGGCTTTCAATATCC
The DNA here is from genome assembly GCA_964455235.1 of uncultured Paludibacter sp. GTDB lineage: Bacteria > Bacteroidota > Bacteroidia > Bacteroidales > Paludibacteraceae > Paludibacter. Next base: position 2,476 of record CAYVWK010000191.1, on the reverse strand, counting down.
TTCAAGACCCTATGAGAGGATTCTTCTGTATTCTGTTTCTTTTGTGTTTTTCCTTCTAGGATATCCGCTTGGACCTTCATTCCATTTGGAAGGATAATGCATTTTGATTTCCCTGACATAGCCCTCTCCCATTGCCTTAGATAATACCACAAATATGGTATCTTGAATAAAAGTCGTTCTTGATTCTCTGGCAAGTCCTTTTTCGTAAGTAATACCACTTCCCGCTCACATGAATTTCGCTGTGAAATCGACTGCAACTTCCCGAAGCCCATCATCAAGGTAGGATAGTCCCTTATCTTTGATAGCATCAGGAATTCCATAGAATGCCCCTGCAATACCACCAGCAATAGCTCCGATCGTATCAGAGTCCCCACCGATGCTCATGCAGTTCCTGATGCAATCCTCATAGCTCTGTGATTCATAGAGACAGACATATGCAGCCTGACAGGTATTATTACAAAGAGAACTCCACTCATAGTGATCCCAGAGCCAATTCATATCATATTCAATGCAGTAATAGTGATCCTTCTCATACGCTTCAAGTTCAGCAAGGGAGGCACCATTACGGGCCTTGAAAATCTGAACTGCCGTGGACTCTGCCCCCATAATTCCATCAGGATGATTATGGGTAACCTCAGTAACGGCCTTGCTCATCGCAATGCACTCTTTTAGGGAATTCGCTGCCCAACCAACAGCAGAGACTCGCATAGCGCTGCCATTTCCACAGCTGTTGTACGGCCCCATTTCCTGATCATGCAGCCATTGCCTGAAATGACCACCATACCCTCTATTTGGATACATAGTTCCCATTGCTCTCATGCTCTTACTAGCCAATTCTGACAGTCTCTCATAGGTGGATCTTCCCTCCTGGTCCCAGAGTGTAATAGCCTTCGCTATTGCACACGTCATGACAGAATCGTCTGTGAACTCGCACTCTTCGTGAAAGAGATCAAACTGCTTTGTTCTAATATTAGCCCACTCAAACCTTGAACCTACGATATCTCCTATTATTGCTCCCAACATAAATGCCTCCTTACAATTTCAAATCAATCTTTTTTACGATTCTCAAAATCCTCTTCGATTTCATTCTTCCAGCTATGGTCAAGCTTTCTGCCACTCCTAACAGTATGTACAGCCTCCCCCATTGATTGAAAGGTGGTAGAAACACCCCTGGAATCATTGTGATACCGTGTAGTCCTGCTCGCATCTATGCCATATCGGCGTGCTGTTTCTATTGCATCAATGTTCGCCCCTAAGAAGAGAAACTCCCATCCGTACTTTGTCTTCTGATGCTCTACCATCGAACGAACCTGGTCAGCGCTATATTGACGACTCGCATTCTCCATGCCATCGGTAGTGATAATAAAGATGGTATGGACAGGTCGATCCTCTGTGCGTGCATATTTATGAACATTGCTAATATGATGGATAGCCCTTCCCATTGCATCGACAAGGGCTGTAGTACCTCCAGGACAATACTCTTTCTCAGTCATCTCTGTAATTTCGCTCAAGGACACCCTGTCATACACAACCTTTTGACTCTGGTTAAACAGAACTGTCGATACTATGCACTCCCCTTCTTCTTTTTTCTGTTTTCCGATTAACGAATTGAAGCCCCCTACTGTGTCAGACACAAGGGAGCTCATCGAACCACTTTCATCAAGGATGAATACTAATTCCGTTAGATTTTCTTTCATACAGTACCTCCGTTTTTCAAGCCTATATAGATAGTACTGAAAAGCGGTGATGCTCTGCATTAACCGACAGTTAATGGTTAAGCGATGATAGCCCCTGGCAGCAACCTGAGATCCAGAGCATAGAGAAGATCATCTATTACATACCTGTCATAGACTTTCTTCTGGATAAGGCCTGAAATGATGACATCTTGAAGAGATGATGGATTAAAGGCGTATCCAGCCTTCATAAGCATCTCCGTTGCATCTTCTATAGAGAGCTGAAAGACTATAGATAGACCGAATACAGTCATTTTGGAGGGATTGCTCTTCCCTTTAAGCAGCTTCCAAAAGCCTACATTTGTCATTCCTAGTTCATCATAGACAACCGAGTGTTTCAAATCCCTCTCAGAGAGAATCCTCGCAAGCATTTGAGCAAAACTTTCATCGATGGGGACCTTATCAAGGTTCTTCTTGGTGGGATTATTCAGGAGATCCTCTATCAGGGTATCGAAATTTTGCTCTGTAACCTTTCGGGATCCGCTGACGTCTCCATCAGACATTTGACTGAATTGTATTTCTCGCTGATATAGTACATCGGGAGGAATCAACTCATCTTCAATATACTTTTTGCTTGGTTTGTAGTCCTGTTCAATAATCTTTTGGATTTCAGGGAACAATCTCTCAGACAATGCCCTTTCACGCTTCCCATATATCACAAGGTAGACATCAATATCATCACTCTCCTGCAATGATTCACGAATAGCGTTTATCGCAAGGCTTAAGGCTATTTCCTTTGGAAA
>CAYVWK010000190.1:0-3904 GCA_964455235.1 uncultured Paludibacter sp. | reverse complement strand
AAGGAGATATCTTCATGGAAGGTAAAGGCAGGAACCGGATCACAACCATCGTCTATTCGCATGAAGTGATCTCCTCTTAAATCAGTATTTTCGAATGGATCGTATCAATGAACCTATGACATCGTTCGCTCATGGTCTTATTAAAACCATGAGACCCATCTTTGGGAATTTGAAGAAAGAGAACATGAAATGGTATCTTTTGTCCTTGCTGGTGGATAACATCTGAAAGCAGCCCCTGGCATTTATCAAGATTGAGCTTAGCCCATGTATCTTCTGATATTGGATAAATAAAGCCACCCCCCTTTATCGTAGCTCCATTTCCACACTGCCCTATGTATGTGTGCAATTGAAAAAGATCTTCGCGTTTTACACCGAATCGGGGATCAAAGGCTTTATACTTTACATCAAAGACGTAAAGGCCTCCATCGCTCTCAAAAACAAGGTCGGGTTCAAGTTTACGCATATAACTACCTAAAGAACCTGTCGGTATTTCATGGCGTCGTTCGTACTTGCTTAGCAACCGGACCCCATCTCGTTTGATGAGTTTCCTAATGAAATATTCGAAGAGCATGGCTACATCGAAAAAGAAGGTACTCGATTCATACTGGGAGTCAAAATCGGCCCCATGCTGACTGATTACTCGCTTTGAGAAATCTATCAACACATTATAATCTTTGTAAAAAGGATTAGTGAAATACGGTGATCTCAAGATTTCCTGATGTGATCTTTTCACACCCTGGTTGGCTGCCACAAAGGCATTGTATATATTCCTTGTACGCTGGCAAAACGAATAATGCTCAACATCCTCATAGGCTTCAATGAAAAGTGAGGTTGCGGAACTGCTGTAGCTCTGCTCCCGATATGAGCATAGATACTTTCCAGAAACATTGTTCTGAAAATAGTCAACTACATCGATTTTTCCACGAACGCGGGAAATCTTTTCATTCTTTTTAGTGATATAGATCTTGGGCAACCCAAGCCGGTAAGCTTTCTTGAATTTTATATTCCAGATATATGCAAGGAGCCAGTCATATCCATCAGTGTGACTTTCCCCACCAAAGTTTTCCAGTTCGAGAAATCCATCGGCATCAGCAATAATATACCGAAGGAAAGCATCTCCAAACCTAGAGCTGATCTTCATGGAATAATCACCACGCTTGACAAATCCAATCAGATTGCCTGTATCCAGAGTAAAGTTTCTTGCATCCGTACCGGTTACACTAAAAAAGCCATCAGCAGTATTGTGTTCGTAATCTTCATCATTGAATAGGATAACGGTATCTGCAATGTTCTCATTCAGTGTTTTTTCAACATCACATGAAACCGAATTTAAGAAATGCCAGACGGCAAACTCGTCGTTATACGGACAAGTCCATTGGCCTTTTGACTTTGTATTGAGAGTAATCGGTTCAGTTATATGGCTATTGCTTAATATACCCTCATGGACGATATAGGATTGGTTATCGACCAAAATCCCATTCCTCATAATATCGAAAAGCCACATGCTCTAAACCCCAAACGCTTTTTCGTATGAACCGATCAGTTCAGCTTCTTTACCGGTTCCACGTAGATATTCCTGCAGCAAAGGCCGTATGCTGTCAGCCCAGATTCTCTTTCTTACATCCGCCACGGAAAGATTGGTGGAATATTTTAAGTTCATCAAATAGGCATGACCGATTTGATAATCATGACCCAGCAAAGGCTCATTGGCTATTTGTGAGTTCAAGCACTCAAGATTGTCTGCCAGAGGCACCCAAGATTTACAGAACTGGTTCAGATAATATCTTAAAACCCTTGTATCCGGCAGCACTTCTTCCCAGCTGAATCTACGTCGGAGAGCGAAATCAAAGCTTTCTACACTTCGGTCAATTGTGTTCATCGTTCCGATCAGAAAGACGTTTGTTGGTATGAAGAACTGATATCCCCCATCCGTCTGAAGCATCCCGGTATGTTGAGTATTAAGATTTGCATACTGGGTTTTAATCTTGCCTTTAACCCCACGATATTCCAAACAATACATCAGCTCGCCAAAGACTCGAGACAACTCGGCACGGTTCACTTCATCAATAATAAAGAAAAATGGAGGCACAGCATCAGATACCAGTTTGGAGAAATCTTGCAACTCAAAGATATATCGCCAATGCGAGCCGGATAACTTATCTGCAAAAGGTCGGAGCTCCTCGATCGTAATAGATTCCCAATTCTTTTCCATTCCAAGATCATAGACATCAATTTCCCATTTTCCAGCCTTTCGGCAAAAACCCTTGAAAATACCATTTTGTAATGTCAGCTGAGCATTTCCTTTGTCATCTAAAATCGGGCGCAGGCCTTCCATGAAGTCCTCATAACTGAATGAAGGATGAAATTGCACAAACTCAATTTGAGTAGTATGTGTAAGATTACTGTTGGGGGCATACTCCTCTTTCCAGATATCAAACAGCAGGGAAGTCTGCTGGAGAGCCTGGTATGTTTTCCCTGTTCCGGGTGCACCGTATTTAACAATCTGCTTTTTCAGGCTAAATGGGTTGTAAAGATTTTCATAAAGTACCCAGATAAATTGGTTCAGATAGTATTCATCTGTTTTCTCATTTCGTAGCTCATCTCTGAACTCATCTTTGATTTTTCTCATCAGGTACAAATTTTTCGAGAACCAATCTTGATCCTCCTCAGATGGGAACATCGGAATGATTCTCTCCTTCATGAGCCAATAGAAAACCTGATTGAATTTTCCGGAATCAACGGTTGTAGAGACTTCAAGTGTGCAGGCAGCAGCAACACGATTGACAAGAACAGGATTATTGGTCTTGCCTTGCGCAGTCCACGCATCGTAAAATTTTCCGAAGTTCTCTTTGTTGGGCGTTAGGATGAGTTGCTCAAGTGCGGAGATGAAATCCTTGTCTCTGATGAAAGATTCAAAGTTTTCATTACTTAAAACAGATTGACCGCGAGAAGATATGCCATTGTTCTCGTCATAAATAAGGTGTTTCAAGAAATCCTTATCGCTCAGTGATAAGCTTTCGCCTGATCTGATTCTCTCACGCATTTGCCCAACCCAGTTGTAAAACTCAATATAAGCTTCATGCCATCCATCAATTTCATGCTTCCGGTTTTCAATCAGGTATTTGTAAAGATTCTTCAGTCTGCTGTTCATTTCAGTCCTCTTTTCTAAATCGTTCTTTTTCAAGCCTAGCATGTTGCTAATGCACTCTCTTGGATTTCTCTTCCGACAACTCCATCAACTATTCAGCCTTGAAATCCATCCATAGGTCAAAGCCCCTTGAGTTCCTCCAGATCAAGTGATTTCGATTTCGGCAAATCAGAAAAATCATCTTTTTACCTCCAGAACTCCTACCCCAGCACACTTTTTCATATGAACAAGGAGACTCATACCCTCACAACTCCAAGATGTTTGCCTGGGTCTTCATGGCGATCCTGCCTTTTGCTGCAAATCGGCTCTTTGTATTGATCACATCCGCCATAGATTTGATTTCGGACTCATCTGCGTTGATAAATAAACACAGCTTCTGTGTTGCACGAGAACAAGCCACATAGAAATTCCGTTTCTTGGCTTCATCGCTGAAATAGCTTTCATCTATATCAATAACGATGACAACCCTGCTCTCGAGGCCCTTGAATTTTCTTGAAGTAGTAAAAAAAACAGCCGAGCTGCTTCTCTTCTTTAGAATGGGAATCCCTGAGATATTATTGACACCATCGAGAATTGAGCTGCTCTCGACCTTTAAAGACAATATCACAATGTCGCTATAATCATATCCGTACTTGCCACTGGTGAGCAATTTGAGAAGATTCGCCAGCTTGGCAATAGGTTCTCCCTCAATGAAACTGATCGATGTATGCTCCCCATTGATCATGATGGTTTTCTGGTTCAACTCGACATCTATAA
>CAYVWK010000189.1:0-3909 GCA_964455235.1 uncultured Paludibacter sp. | reverse complement strand
AATCAAACATCTGCCCTGCATTGTTGCTGAGTTGCACCATTTCGTCGTATTCTTCGGGACTTAAATCGAGGAAGTAGAAGTTTTGGGGGTTTTGGACTTGCCCTTTGTAGTGGACTTCGTAGTGCAGGTGCGGACCAGTCGATTTACCTGTGTTGCCGACCAGACCAATAACATCACCGCGCTTAACTTTCTGACCAGGGCGGACGAGGATTTTATGCATGTGTCCGTACAGTGTTTGGTAACCAAAACCATGGTTGATTTCTACGGTATTACCATAGCCCTGACGCCAACCTGCTACACTCACACTGCCATCCCCTGTTGCATAAATATCTGTGCCTGTGGGTGCTGAAAAATCCATCCCTGCATGAAAGCGCCTTTTCCTGTAAATCGGGTCAATGCGCCAACCAAAACCAGATGCTGTTCGTGTCAAATCTTTATTCAAAATCGGCATGATGGCAGGGATATGGCGCAGCATCTCTTCTTGCTTACTCGCCAATACAATCAATTCATCATAGGATTTTGATTGAATATACAGCTGCTTGCGCAATTCGTTGTACTTATGAGTCGTCTCAACTGCAATTTCAGAGTTGGTCATCGATAATAACTGCTGATAATATTGGGTGTTGGGCGCAGTCGATTTTCTGACTGAATAAGGAATGGGGTCTGCTTGAAAAATTACTCTGTAAAGGTTATCATCGCGCTGCTGCAAGTCTTGCAGTATCTTATCCAACTCACTCATATTGCGCTCAAGAAGCTTATACTGGGCATGTAAACGATTGCGCTCTTGTATCAACCTAACCTCTTCGGGAGATCGAACTAACCATATAAATACCAAGAAAAAAACGACCCCTAAAGACACTCCATAAAATAGATGAATAAGCATGCGTTTAAGTTTATAAAGAAAGGTGTGATCCGTTTCTTCATAACTTAAACTCTCAGGATTGAAGTAAAATTTCTTTTTTGCCATCTGATTTTAAGCTTATTATCAACTTTTATAGCTAAAGGTAATGCAAAAGTAATAAAAATGAAGTATTTTTGCAGTCCTCTAGAGGAAAATTAGAGATTATTAGTATAGTGCGCAAAACGTAAAACTATACGCAAAAGATAAAAACTAAACTGCAAAACGTAAAATTCAATGACATCTCAAGAAATTCGTCAATCTTTTCTAGATTTTTTCGCATCCAAAGATCACAAAATCGTATCCTCAGCTCCTATGGTTATCAAAGATGACCCAACTTTGATGTTTACTAATGCGGGGATGAATCAGTTTAAAAATATCATCTTGGGTAACGACCCTATTAAATACCCTCGTGTTGCTAATTCTCAAAAATGTTTGAGAGTAAGTGGCAAACATAATGATTTAGAGGAAGTTGGACACGACACCTACCACCATACCATGTTTGAAATGTTGGGTAATTGGTCGTTTGGTGATTATTTCAAAAAAGAAGCTATCGAATGGGCTTGGGAATATTTAGTGGATGTTTTAAAAATTGATAAAGACCGTCTCTATGTTTCTGTTTTTGAAGGTGCAGAAGATGAAGGTCTTGAGCGTGATAATGAAGCAGAAGCAATTTGGTCAAAACTGCTACCTAAGGAAAGAATCATCAATGGAAATAAAAAGGATAATTTCTGGGAAATGGGTGATACTGGTCCTTGTGGTCCTTGTTCTGAGATTCATATCGACCTGAGAAATGATGCAGAACGTAAAAAAGTGGATGCCATGACTTTGGTTAACCAAGACCATCCTTTGGTGATTGAAATCTGGAATAATGTGTTTATGCAATACAACCGCAAAGCGGATGGTTCATTGGAGGAACTCCCTGCTAAAGTGATAGATACAGGTATGGGATTCGAGCGTTTGTGCATGGCTTTACAAGGTAAAGAATCGAATTACGATACGGATGTTTTCCAACCGATAATTCAAGCAATAAGTAAAATTTGTAGTTTTGCGTATGGCAAAGACGAGCAAAAAGATATTGCTATGCGCGTTGTTGCCGACCATATCCGCACCATTTCGTTTTCTATTACAGACGGTCAGCTGCCCTCGAATGCTAAAGCTGGCTATGTAATACGCAGGATTTTAAGACGTGCGGTGCGTTATGGTTATACCTTCCTGAATATGCGCGAAGCCTTTATGTATCAATTAGTTGATGTGCTTTGCGAGGTGATGGGTGATGCTTATCCTGAACTCTTATCACAAAAAACTTTGATCGAAAAGGTGGTGAAAGAGGAGGAAGAATCTTTCTTGAGAACCTTAGAAACAGGTATTAAACTGTTGGATAGAAGTTTAGAAGACAGCAAAACCCTGCAAAATAATATCCTTAGCGGAAAAGTAGCTTTCACCTTATATGATACCTACGGATTTCCATTGGATTTGACTGAGTTGATTTTACGCGAAAAAGGCTTATCAGTTGATATTGAAGAGTTTAAGACTGAAATGCAGAAGCAAAAAGACCGTGCACGTAATGCTGCGGCTATTGAAACGGGCGACTGGGTTGTGGTTCGTGAAGGTGAAACAAAATTCGTTGGTTATGACCATATTAGCTTCGATACAGAGATTTTAAGGTACAGAAAAGTTGTACAGAAAAAGCAAGAATATTATCAAATCGTATTATCTAACACGCCCTTTTATGCTGAAATGGGTGGTCAGGTAGGTGATAGCGGACAGCTGATTTCGGATGCTGAAACCATTGATATCATCGACACTAAAAATGAAAATAATCTTAGCGTACATTTAGCTAAAAAATTACCTGCTGATGTAACGGCTGGTTTTACAGCTATTATTAATACTGAAAAAAGAACTGCAACTGAAAGTAATCACTCCGCAACTCACTTATTACATGAGGCTTTACGTGAGGTATTAGGTACGCATGTGGAGCAAAAAGGTTCCTATGTAAGTCCCGAAAACTTGCGCTTCGACTTCTCCCATTTCCAAAAATTGACTACGGATGAAATTCGTGCGGTAGAACGTATAGCTAATCGTAAAATCCGTGAGGATATTGGCAAAGTTGAAATGCGCGAAGTGCCTATAGCAGAGGCTCAAGCAATGGGAGCCATGGCTTTATTTGGAGAAAAATACGGTGAAGTGGTACGTGTAATTCAGTTTGGTAGCTCTACAGAGTTGTGTGGTGGTACGCATGTAAGCTCTACGGGTAAAATTGGCATGGTGCGCATCGTTTCCGAAAGTTCTATTGCTGCTGGTATTCGTCGTATAGAGGCTATCACAGGTGAGGCAGTCGAGAAACTGATTGACTCTCAACAGGATATATTATCCGAAGCAAAAGAAATCCTGCATAACACCCCTGATGTATTAGGAGCCATTCGCCGTCAGACCCATGAGTTATCCGACATCAAAAAAGAAATAGAAAGCATGCAACACGAGCGCATTATGAAACTTCGTGATGAATTAATCGCTCAAATCCAGCTGGTTAATGGCGTAAAATTGATACGCTATGAAGGTACACTTACCGCAGACCAATGCAAGTCAGTTGCTTTCCAGATCCGCAATATTGAAAACACTAATTTAGTATTTATAGGAGGCTGTGTGCATGACGGAAAACCCTCTTTAACTGTCTTACTGACAGATGATTTGGTAGCAAAAGGCATGAATGCCGTGCAAATGATACGCGATGCCGCCAAAGAAATTCAAGGTGGCGGTGGCGGTCAAGCATTCTTTGCTTCTGCTGGCGGAAAGAATCCTGCTGGAATTAAGAGTGCTTTGGATAAATTAGTAGAAACACCCTTCGTATAGAAGTATCAACATCGAACCTATTTCACGTAGGGACAGGTCGCGACCTGTACCTACATATTCCTATCACCAATTAATTATTCATATTGGCATATTGGCACATCGGCACATCATCACCTCAACACCACCTTCGTGCTTCTAATTTTTGAGTTTGTAACTTT
>CAYVWK010000188.1:0-3926 GCA_964455235.1 uncultured Paludibacter sp. | reverse complement strand
ATGTTCGGGATGACCGCAAGGCACACTACCCCTGCACAAAATAACCAGCAACCAGCAACCAATCATCACTGCTTCACCAACTTCTTAATCGTTTGGTTATGCTGTCTGTCGCTCATGCGGAGCAGATAAACACCAGCAGGAAAGTGACTAATATTTACATTTTCTAGCTGGTTGATTTGCATCAACAACTCTCCATTCAGACTATAAATTGCGGCATCAGCGATGGTTCCATCATCTACAATTTTGAAAGAGCTTGAAACTGGATTAGGGAATATCGCTATATGTTGATGCTGTGGTACATTCACCCCTGTGAAGCAACCCTCATCAACCGTAGCATCGTATTTTTTAGGAGTAGCTATAATAATAGGTGTATCGCCTAATTTCCAGCAGATATCGCCTTGTGCAAACAAATCGACAGTCTGCTCGGTAGGAGTAGTACCGCCATTATTCACCACCACACCTACTTCCGTAGCGGTTATATTGCTGAGAGAGATGGAATATACATTACCACCTAAGCTTTGCATTTCAGTTCCTGGCCATGTTCCGCCTGTGTAATTGGTAGCAGTATTATTCGCATCCCAAACCCAAGCTTTCACACTAGTCCAACTTGCTGGCACTTTCACTTTAATTGTAATCGTTCCAACAGGGTTGGTATCGCCACTTCCTGATGGATTGGTGCCTTTATCAAGCTTAGCCTGAAATTCATCACCGCAACTGGTGCTGGTGACTTTGGTGTACATCGCCCAACCAGTACCGCTACATGCTTTTTCCCAACCACTACCTGAAGGCGCATCGCTAGCCCAACTGCTCTCTGATGAGCCAATATAGGTAATCATTTCACCACAAGAACCTGCTGAATGAGCCTTGTAATAACCTGAAGTATTTTGCACAGTCACATTGGATTCATTGTGTAAACCAACGGATTTACGTGCTTTAATCATCGCATTAATAGAGGTTTTATGATCTCTCCAATGAGGATAAAAAACGCAAGGAATACCTGGTGCAGAAAGAATATAAGCATTGGCTTTCAACACATCACCAGTATATTTACTACCATCTCTATAGGTATCATGATTATCTACAAAAGTAACGGAATAGCGGCGTGATTGTGCACTATGAATTAAGCCTGCGGGACGAGAAACAGTACCATCCATCCAAGCCATACTACTGTAATTTCCAGAAGCTAAACCATTATTCAAAGCAGCATATTTCATGGGGAAGTCGAATGCTGTACTCGTTTTGCCTGTAGCATTAATCCAAGCCCACACGGCATCATAGCTACCATCCCAATATTCTCCAACAGAGATATACGCACCACCTGCTGCATTGTATGAATTAATATAAGAACCACTGAAGCCTTTCACCATATCATAACGCCAGCCATCATAACCCACCACATTTTTCATCCATTGTAGATAAGCTTTTACGGCATTTTGGACATAAGTACTTGTGTGATCTAAATCACGTGCTCCATCAAAATCATCGCCTGTATCTGCTGCACCTCCTTCAGAAGCGGTCATATGACCTCTTGCAACAGCCTCATCAGTCCGACAAATATGCGATTTATTAAACTGATATTTCCCATAAGTACCAAAGTCATCCTCATAAAAATCGACCCACGATGACATACCATCTCTATGATTGACAACGACATCAGCCATCGGACGGCAGCTGTTTGCTTTAAGGGCATTGATCAATTTCGTCAAAGCAGTATGTGTTCCCCAAGCTGAATTCTGATTACTCCATTGTTTGGGCATATACCCCGTTCCGCCACTCGAAAATGCAGAAGGAGGCAGCCAGATAATATCAAAATTACCAGACAATTCACCTGAAATATCATACAATTTAGTCCAGCTTGTTGTAGCGTTTGAGTCCCAATAGAAACCCTGCATCATCACAGCATTACTTTGAGAAGGCGCTTGTGAATAGGTGAAAGTCGAGATACTCAACAATACTAACAACACACTTATTCCCTTCAATGTCTTTTTTAAATTCATGTTTTTCTTTTTATTTGATGATTAATTTTTGCGATTGAATTTGTTCATTATGTTTAATTTGAGCGATATACACTCCACTTGATAACACACTCGTTTGATAGCTTGAAACGACCTTTGCATCAGCATAGATACGACCTGACGCATCATATAATTTAAAACCACAAACATCCCCTATTTTATTGATAACTTGCAGATGATTGTTCTCTACTTTTAATTCTACGTTCAATTGCTCAGTAGGTGTATCCACTGAACTTTGTGTATTATTGTTGAAAAGAAATTCATACACCCTACCAATCTGAGCTGCCCAAGAAGCTTCATTATGACCGCCACCTTGCACTACTTCATATTGAAGATTTGCCTCTGTAAATCCTTTTGTTTTCGTTAGATTATAGAAAGATTGCATATCAGAAACCATGGAAGACGAGTCTTCATTATTCCCACAGATAAAATAAATTTTAGTTTGCTCGGGTGTAGTACCTGTCCAATTATTGACATAATTCGTCAAAGCTGTTTTACAGAACCAGAAAGAAGGCGACATAGCCCCTATTCTACCGAAAGTATCCGAATGTTTCAATCCTGCATAATAAGATATCAAACCACCCATAGAGCTACCTAAAATACCTGTATTTTCCTTGTCGGTAAGCGTTCTATAATTTGCATTGATATAGGGAATGATGTGATTATTAATCGCTTGCAGATAGTCATCACCTTGCGCAACACCCCCTTCATATTGAGAATTACCAAAAGGAGCATATTCTTTCAATCTACCTGCACTATTATCAATAGTAACCACTATCCCCACATGCTTGCCAGTATTATATAATTGTTGCAGCGCCGCAGCCATATTCCAAGTACCAAAAGCACCTGTTTCAAATACATTTTGCGCATCGTGCATATACAACACAGAATAGCGTTTGTCTGTATTTGTGTTATAATCAGGAGGAAGATAGATTACCACACGGCGACTACCTTGTAGTGGTGTAAAAGATGAGAAAGTATGTCGCTCGATGGTATAATTACCAGGTTCACCCGTTCCACCAGTAGAGGTACTTCTCCAGCCTGCCACCGTGATAGTTACATTTGGATTAGTAACCGAAGCTTGTCGGTCGTTGATCTCATTCCCTGAAGCATCCACTTCTACATTGTCAAAAGATTTTGCACAAGTCAATTTATACGCAATATCCGTTACATTAGGAATAGTAATTCTATACTGAGAAGCGGATAATTTAGTCATTTTCAGTGCTTGTGTTTCGTCCCAAGTAGGAGTAAGGAAACTACCCACGATATAGACTTCGCCATCAGGTGTATTAGATGGCACATTGGCAGTAATCGTGATATCACCCGCTTGCACAGAAGGCTCATATACAGCAGCCCAACGCGCTACCACATCATTAGCATTATAGCTTCTATCAGAAGTTTCAGCACCTGAGGAGGTTTTTTCTACATACTGCCATCCAGGACCAGAGCAATACTTATATTTTGCAGATGCACTTTGCGCTCCTGCAATCTCAATAGTATATTTATTAGAGCCAACGGACGTCATTGCTTGATGCGTCCAATCATTAAAACTACCTGCAATATAGCAAGCCTTTGTTCCTTCAGGAACTGTCACGGTAAACGTTAACGCAAAGCTCGTTTGCACAACGAGGAGCATTGCGAAGATGATTAGAGAGAGGAGTTTGTTCATTGTTGTTGAGTTGTTGAGTTGTTGAGTTGTTGAGTTGTTGAGTTGTTGAGTTGTTGAATGTTGAGTTGTTGAGTTGCTGAGTTGTTGAGTTGTTGAGTTGCTGAGTTGTTGAGTTGCTGACGTGCCAATGAGAATTTCTTAATTACATTGGCACATTAGTCACATTATTCTCATCGGCACATTAATCATTAACAATTAACCATTAACAATTAACCATTAACAATCACTTTCCTCGCTTTCCC
>CAYVWK010000187.1:0-3936 GCA_964455235.1 uncultured Paludibacter sp. | reverse complement strand
GATATCTTCAAAACGATATATGATAAAGGTGGCTTTGTAGAAAAGACTTCAGAACAGTATTATGATGAAGAGGCAAAGCAGTTCTTGGCCGACCGCTATATCACGGGAAAATGCCCACATTGTGGTGCTGAAGGTGCTTATGGCGATCAGTGTGAATCTTGCGGAACTTCTTTAAATGCTACTGACTTAATCAATCCGAAATCAACTATTAGTGGTAATACACCTGTGATGCGCGAAACCAAACATTGGTATTTGCCTTTAGATCAACATGAGGCATGGTTACGTAAGTGGATTTTGGAAGACCACAAAGAATGGAAACCGAATGTGTATGGTCAGTGCAAAAGCTGGTTAGACATGGGTTTGCAGCCCCGCGCTGTGAGCCGCGACTTGGATTGGGGCATTCCCGTGCCAGTCGAAGGTGCAGAGGGCAAAGTGCTGTATGTTTGGTTTGATGCGCCTATTGGCTATATTTCCAACACCAAAGAGTTGCTGCCCGACAGTTGGGAGCAATGGTGGAAAGAGGAAGATACACGCCTATTGCACTTTATTGGTAAAGATAATATCGTATTCCATTGCATCGTTTTCCCCGCTATGTTGAAAGCGGAAGGCAGCTACATCTTGCCTGATAATGTGCCATCTAACGAGTTTCTAAATTTGGAGGGAGATAAACTTTCAACTTCTCGCAATTGGGCGGTTTGGTTGCATGAATATTTAGAAGAATTTCCTGGCAAACAGGATGTTTTGCGTTATGTTTTAACAGCAAATGCACCTGAAACTAAGGATAATGACTTCACTTGGAAAGATTTTCAAGCTAGAAATAATAATGAATTGGTAGCTATTTATGGTAATTTCATCAATCGTGCGGTAGTGCTTACCCATAAGTATTTTGATGGGAAAGTGCCTGCTTTAGGTGAGTTAAGCGAGTACGACACACAAACTTTAGAAGAGTTTGCACAAGTGAAAGCGAAAATTGAACAACTATTAGATACTTTCCATTTTCGCGATGCACAACGGGAAGCGATGAATTTAGCGCGCATCGGCAATAAATACTTAGCAGATACCGAGCCTTGGAAATTAGCCAAGACCGACATGAGTCGTGTAGAGACTATCATTCATCTTAGTCTGCAAATTGCTGCTAATCTAGCTGTTGCTTTTGAACCTTTCCTACCTTTCTCTTCAGAAAAATTAAGGGAGATATTGAATTTAGAACCAAAAAATTGGTCAGACTTAGGACGTACAGATTTATTAAAAGCAGGTGATAGTTTGAATGCTGCTGAATTATTGTTTGAGAAGATAGAAGATGAAGCGATTGAATTTCAAGTGCAAAAGCTATTGAATACTAAAAAGGCTAACGAAATAGCGAATAAAACAGTGAATCCTATCAAACCTAATGTAAGTTTTGATGAGTTTCAGAAAATGGATATTCGGGTTGGGACTGTTTTGACTTGCTCTAAAGTTCCAAAAGCTGATAAACTATTACAGTTTCGCATTGCTGATGGTCTGCAAGAGCGTACCATACTTTCAGGCATTGCAGAGTATTACCCTAATCCTGAGGAACTTGTGGGTACGCAAGTCTGCTTTATCGCGAACTTTGAACCTCGCAAAATCAGAGGAGTTTTCAGTGAAGGGATGATTCTATCTGCAGAAGATGCTGATGGTAAATTGGTGCTTATTCAGCCTAAAAACAAAGTTGCTAATGGAGTTGAAGTGAAGTAAATGGCATTGAGTAGAGAAAGAAAAAGTGTCGAGATGAATTTCTCGACACTTTTTAATTTGTATCATTGATACGATTAATTCTCACAAGCTAATTTCTTACATTTTCGAGTGATAAGGCTATCAACGGAACATTTACCGCCACCGCTAACCATTAAGGCTAAAGCTATTCCTAACACCATGATGAAATACTCTATTCCTTCACCTGCTTGTGCACCATACCAGTTCATAAAGAAACCGTTATCTACATGTCCACCTAAGAACATAGCACCACCTAAAGTTAGGAAAATAGAAAACGCCATAAAACGAGTTCCTGCACCCAAAATCACACCGATAGAGCCAATAAATTCAGCTGAAATAACCATCAAAGCTAAAATCCAAGGCATTCCCATACCCGTAAAAGCACCTAAAGTTGCTTCTAAACCATAGCCGCCAAATAAACCTAAAGCTTTTTGTGCACCATGTGGGAAAATCGTTATCCCAAGTGCCAATCTCACTATTAACAATGACCATGAAGTATGGTCTGTTGCAAAGAATTTTCTAATAAGTTTCTGCATAATTTTCAATTTTCTAATTTTGTTTAAAAATCTAAGTCAATTAATTCGCTCATTACCATAGCTGTAGCTCCCCATATAACATTGCCATTCATATCATAATAAGGTGCTTTAATCAGCTTTTCGCTATTATGAGCTTTAAAATCTCCAAGCTTAATAACGTCAGGCTGCTTAAATTGTTCAAAATCGAAAATGAGCACCTCTTGCACCTCTCTTGCATCAATTACGAACTGTGGCTTGGCGTCCGTATAGGCAACATAGGAGCGTAGTAGAAAATTGCTCGGAGGTACGTATAAATCAGTGAGTTGCCCTAATATTTGATACGAATTTCTGCTGATTCCGAGCTCTTCTTCCATCTCTCTTTTCGCAGTTTCTAAGAGGTTTTTATCACTATTTTCGTATTTCCCACCTGGAAAAGCTATCTGCCCTGAATGCAAGCCTACATACACACTTCTTCGGATAAAAATGATTTTCAAAGATAAATCTTCAGGATATAAAAGAATGATGACGGCACTTAACTTTGGGTTAAACTGCTGATAATCAACCCTCATCAATTCCATCTCTCTATGTGCTGGTGCCATTTTCACTTGAGAATTTATCCCAGGTAAGTCTGCTTTTAATTTTAATTGAAGCGTATTTATATTCATTATATCTATATTTATATTGAAAAAAACAGTCGCTACCAGCTAAGGCAACGACTGACAAATTTATGCAAATTTTCATTTAGAAGTAGAATTTATGGTAACATTCATGAAAAAATAAATTTGTTTTGACGAGACACAAACAAAAGGTTTAGGTTAAAAGTAGTTCAACTTGCACTGGCAAAGATAAGGCAAGCTCTTATGCAAAAAGTAAAAACTTTCACTTGTTTAAAAAGTTTTTACCTTTTGCGCATACTGATAATCAGCAAGTTATGAGTTTTGTGAATTTGCATCAGGCAAAAGATACATTTTTACCTTTTACACAGGTATAGCCGACTTATAAACACTGCCTGGTTTGCATGTGACAAGTGCTTTAAATTCCATATCTAATAAGATAGAGCTAAGTTTGCTATACGGAATAGCTGTTTCTATGGAAAGTTCGTTTACGTGAATACCTTCGGGATACTTGCGAATATGTGTATAGATTGCTAATTCATCCTCGCTAAGATCGGTGAAAAGTTGCGTTTGCACTGTTTTTACATCCTGTTTGATATCATCCCAGCCCATCATTTTTAGAAAATCCTCTGGACATTCTATCATATTGGCTCTATTAGTTTTAATGAGCGCATTGCAGCCTTTCGACCACTTATCCTGTATTCGGCCAGGGAAGGCAAACACATCCCGATTATAATCATTACCCAAATCAGCCGTAATAAGAGCACCGCCCTTTTGAGCCGACTCAATCACCACCACCGCATCGCTCATCCCCGCAATGATGCGGTTGCGCTGCACAAAATTCTGGCGATCAGGATTAGTTTGACTCAAATATTCCGTAACTATCCCTCCATTTTCAAGCATTTTAGCAGCTGTATTCCTATGCATAGCAGGATATATCATGTCTAAACCATGTGCAATAACGCCAATATTCGTCAAATTACATTCAATCGCTTCTCTATGGACACAAATATCCACGCCATAAGCTAATCCACTCACAATTACCATATTAGGGATAGAGGAAAGTGCTCGAA
>CAYVWK010000186.1:0-3959 GCA_964455235.1 uncultured Paludibacter sp. | reverse complement strand
CAGGAAATTTAAGCGAAACGCTATTATTAATATGTCTTGATAAGGATTAGCTTATCGGTTTAATTCATTCTATATATTGATAATTTTAGTTGTTTGTATGTTATGTTTAATATCAGTTTTCAAAAGTAATCAATTATTTGGAATTTGGGTATAGTATGATTGATTACACTACCTATTACACCACTTATTACACATGCATTTCACCACCCTACCTCAAACAATTCGGCAACATCTCCAAAAAACTCAGACAGCGATCGTAATTTAGTTCGTAGAAATTGACACCTAAATGAATGGTTTCGTAGTACTTGGCTTGGTTGTTTTTATAGTAAGATAATCAAATCCTCCACGACTCTCAGAAAAATCAAAGCGTTTTATCAAACCAGTAATTTCTTTACCTATTGATTTTTCATATAAATCAAGATATTTTCTGTCTGTTATTCTCATTTTTCAGAATAATTTAAGTACAAATATACGCATTTTTTAGGTCACTGATCCCCCGTAATCCTCCCTTACTTCCCCTCCACTACCCCCATTTTACCAATAAACAGTATTAAGCCTGTGCTGTTTTCGCGTATCATGAAGATAAAGGGGCGATTGGCGTTAAAAATGGCGGTTTTTGGGGCGGGTGCGGCTGTGGCTTCCATCTCAACTATGGTAACAGCAGCAGCTTCGGTGCCTTCTTCATTGACTTCGCAAAACGTACTGTGAATGACGCGTGATATATACAAGGGGTTATCGGATATACCACTGAAATCTGCCATACCTGAGAATGCTTGAGCCATACCCATATTGCTGAGAGGCTGATTAAGTGTGTATTGTGCTTCTAGCTTAAAGCGGGGAAAGAAAACATTGACTTCATGACTCATCGCATAGATGATGCTGTTCCATTTGTCAGTATCCATAGTTTCTAAAACCTCTTGTGTTGTAACGCCTTCTTTGGGCAAAGCCACTGTCATACTAAAAGCTTTATTGCCATAGGGCATATCCAAATATTGCGCAATTCCATCTTCTGTATATCGAAATATTGCTGTTTGATTCATCATTTTTACTGAATTCACTTTCCCATCTTCAGTATAAAAATTAGCATTGGAAGTTTTAGCCTTATCAAACTTATTAACCCATATCCCTTTGAAATAAATCGCATTTATCAGATACATCATAGCATCAGGCAAAATTCTATCCAAAGGCTCTTTAATCAGATTATTGGTTTGTTTTGCACACCAATCATTGATGGTTTTAAGAGCTGATGGATGTGTAAAATCTAAATCCCTTATCTCGGCTTTAAAATGGTCTTTATTGGCTTGTAAAAAAGGCTCTTTTACTGAAAACCCCTTTCTATACCATATCGAATTAGCAAGATGTAGTTTGGTGGCTTTATCTAAAGAGGGCAAATTTTCTAAAATAATCTGATAATATTCATTGATTTCACCTGACGTCATACCCGACAACTTCAGTGCGGTCTCCATACCACTTTTGGTATCTCCCTCTGCCCCATTCCATGTCATACCCAGCGCAACACTCACACTTAAGGGCGAAATAAATACATTCTGTTCTTCAGAATCATTCAGCACTTCACGAAATAAATCGAAAGCAAAATCAGTGTCTTGTTTAACACGCTCTTGCATACCCGCCTTCAAAGGAATAGGTTTAGCATCTTCCAATTTTTTATTGGGTATTTCGTCGCAGGATATCAATAAAGATATCATACAAAATAGATACATAACTTTTTTCATTATCGTTTGTTTTAAATTTATAGTTCGCACAAAATCAACTTCATAGTTTCCCTCACACCAATAATACAAATTAAAGCGTTCAGATATGGAGTAGTTAAACAAATGTGTACAAATATACAAAAGCTATATATAAAAAAATAATTAAGCATTAATATACAAATAAGCGATATCAACAATCAGCAATCAGTAACTTCTTTATAAACTTTATAACTTTCAAACTTGATAAACTCTTTAGAACCTGCAACCTGCCCTTCGGCTTCGCTCAGGGATCGGTCACATCACAAACCCGCCTCTACAATTTCATGTGTTCGAAGGATAAAGTTATTTATATTTTCTGAATAGTTAGAAACATCGATGGGATTGTGGATGGTGAGCTCTATTTTGCCTGGTTTAACGAGGAAAGCACCGCGCGGAAATCGCTCAAAACTGCCTTTGATAGTAATCGGGACAATAGGCAGCTGTAAATCCTGCGCTATACGGAAAGCTCCTTTCTTGAATTTACTGATTTTGCCGTTATGCGTACGTGTCCCTTCAGGAAATACAACCAGAGATATACCATCAACTAACTTATTCTCAGCTTGTTTGATACTCTCTTGCGCAGCTAACGGATTACTTCTATCAATAAAAACATGACCTGCAATTTCACATGCAGAACCCACTAAAGGGATTTTCTTCAATTCTATCTTCATCACCCACTTAAACACATTGGGCATCCATCCGTAAAGTGCAAAAATATCAAATACGGATTGATGGTTTGAGACGAATATATAAGATTGAGACGGGTTAATCTTCTCTGAACCAGTCAATTGGACTTGAACAAAAAACAAATAACAAGTCAACCGACTCCACCATTCAGCAGGTTTATTGGGTATTCTACAATTCGGATAAAGTGGATATAATATTAAGGTAGCAATTGCCGTAATAATTGTCAAAATTAAGAAAATAGGCAGGGCTACAAACAGTTGATATAGGAGTAAAAAGAATTTTAACAGCATAGATATTTTCTTTTGAAAGTGTTTTTTAACACAACAAAAGTACAATTTCTATTCAATAATCAGTTGAATTTCTTCATTTATTTTCTCCCAAATTTCATTATCCATCTGAGCACCAAAGACTTCCACTACTTTCGAGGAGACTAAAGAACCGAGTTCTCCACACTTATTTAATGGAAGATTGATGGATAATCCGTACAAAAAACCTGCAGCATATAAATCTCCTGCGCCCGTAGTATCTATACAGCTTGCAGGATAAGGCTGGATACTATATTGCTCGTCATGAGACTTTACATAAGAACCATGTTTACCAATCTTAACAATCGCAACATCTACCTTTTGGGCAATTTCATCCAAAGCATCGAGGGTATCTTTTCCAGTAAAAGCGCGGGCTTCATCTTCATTAGCAAACACAATATCAACATATTGATCAACTAAATCCGCAAGAAACTCCAAATTCTCTTCCACCACATTATGACTCGCCAAATCCATAGAAACTAGCAAACCAGCTTCTTTTGCCATTTTCACCACCTTATGTATAAGGGCATGATTTTGAACCAAATAGCCTTCAACATGGAAAATATCGTAATCCGCAAACATTTCAGGAGAGATATCACCAGCCTCTAAATCGCTGGCTGCACCAAGAAAAGTGCACATAGTACGTTCGCCATCTTTTGAGACGAGCACAGTGCAAACGCCCGAATTATGCTCGCTATATATCAATTGAGGTTCAATTCCATGCGCAACGGAATCATCATAAAAGAATTTTCCCACCTCGTCACGCCCCACTTTTCCAATAAATCCCGCTTGTCCACCCAAGCGTGTTATCCCTTTTATCGTATTAGAGGCAGAGCCACCTGCTGCTTTTTTTGCTTTAGAAAGATCAAACTGAGTCCGAATAGCCTGTGTTTTCTCAAAATCTATCAGATGCATACCCCCTCTAAGCAAATTCATCTGTTCAATAACATCATCACTCTCTATTTGCAACAACATGTCTGTCAGGGCATTACCCATTCCTAATACTTTTTTCATCTACAGAAATACTTTTTTTATTCAAATTTTCCACAAAGATATTGCATAATTCAGAAAAATCAATTATTTTTGCATCGCATTTGACAGAAATGTTCATAACTTCTTGAAAGTGTCTTTGAAATTCTTCCTTAGCTCAGTTGGTTAGAGCACCTGACTGTTAATCAGGGGGTCCTTGGTTCAAGTCCAAGAGGGAGAGCAACTT
>CAYVWK010000185.1:0-3979 GCA_964455235.1 uncultured Paludibacter sp. | reverse complement strand
ATCCCATTTTCTTGCCACTCATAAATAATATCTTTATCTTTGTAAAATTTTAAAGAGAGGTATTAAAAGCCTAAGAAATAATACAAAAAATAGTATGAAAAACGAATCAAACTTTTTAGATCGTAATGAGTTCAACTTTCAGCCATCCGAGGAAGTGGTAGAAGCTTTAAAAAACTTCGATGTGAAAAAACTTTGCTTTTATACCCGTATCTATGACGAAGGGAAAAAAAGTATACTATCCGTTTTCTTATCAGAACTTTATAATATAGAAGAATCCCAAATCCTACTCGGCTATGGAGGCGAAGACATTCTGAAACAAGCCGTACACTACTTCCTGACCGAAGACAAAACGAACAAAACCATATTAATCCCCAAGTTTTCCTGGTGGTACTATAAATCAATTGCCGATGAAGTAAGTGGGCGCGCTCTGCAATATCCACTTTATGAGGATGGAGATACTTTTAAGTATGATTTTCATACAATAAAAGAGATGGTAGAACACGAAAAGCCTAAAGTCATCTTAATCGCTTCTCCCAATAATCCTACCGGCAATGGACTGACACCCGAAGAACTCGATACATTATTGGCAGACATTCCAGCATATACCACAGTAGTGGTAGACGAAGCATATGCTTCTTTTGTTTCAGCCGATGCCTCTTATATCCGCAAATTAATTAACAAATATCCAAATCTCATTATCTCACGCACCCTTTCCAAATTCTATGGATTGCCGGGATTACGTATGGGCTTCGGCTTCATCAGCAAAGAGTTGGAACGATTCATTAAATACAGCAATAAATATCTCGGCTACAATCGTATATCCGAGGATTTGGCCATTGCCGCTTTAAAATCAGATACACACTATCGTAACATCGCACACATGATGAACGAAGACCGTACACATTACGAAGCCGAAATCGGTTCTCTTCCCGGTTTCAAGGTCTATCGTTCCGTAGCCAATTTTATCCTTATCAAATACCCCATTGAATTGAAAGAGGCTCTACAGAAGGCCTTTGCAGAACAAAGCTACAAAATTAAATTCATGAACGAACCGGACATCAATACACATTTACGTATCACACTGGGACGCCCGGAACAGAACCGTATTGTCATTGATACTATCAAAAAGATTGCCACACGATGAAAGCCATTATCTTAGCCGCAGGAATTGCCTCACGTCTTCGTCCATTGACTGACACCCAACCCAAGTGTCTCCTCAAAATAGGAGAACGTTGTCTCTTAGAACGCACTATGGATGCTCTTATCAGCAACAATATCAAGGAGTTTATCATTGTTACCGGTTATCGCCAGCAGCAGATTATCGACTTCCTTCAGAAGCGCTATCCACTACAAAACATAACGTTCATATACAACGAACGTTATGCATCAACCAACAACATCTACTCTTTATGGCTTACTGCCCCGCAGACAACAAAAGAAGACATCCTGCTCTTGGACAGTGATATTCTTTTTGACCCCAAAGTTATCACGGAATTACTCCAATCCGAAAAAGCAGACACACTTGCAGTCAACAAGCATAAACTAGGAGAAGAAGAAATCAAAGTCATAGCGGACGCCGAAGGGAAGATAATTGAAATCAGCAAAACCTGCTCCATTAGTCAAGCAATGGGAGAATCTATAGGCATTGAAAAAATGTCAGCAGCATATACTGATGCCCTTTTTCAAGAACTGGATGTTATGATTCGACAAGAAAAGTTAGATAACATATTCTATGAAGGGGCATTTGAGCGTTTAATCCCACAAGGATACAGCTTTTATACGACGGACACCTCGCAGTTTTTCTCAATTGAGCTGGACACCGTAGAAGACTTTCACCAAGCACAGCAGTTAATACCGTCCCACCTCTACTAATAAAACCCTATGGCAACATACGACATCCGCCCTCTACAACTCCATATCCTGCAAATTTTGCTTGCTATTGATCGAGTATGTAAAGAACAACAATTAAGATACTACATCATGGCAGGCACTTTATTAGGCGCCATACGTCACAAAGGATTTATTCCCTGGGACGATGATTTGGATATAGGTATGCCAAGAGCCGATTACGACAAACTGATAGCGCATGCCTCCGAATGGTTGCCAGTTCCCTACGAATTGGTCTGTGCCGAGAACAATAGCAAATACCCTTTTCCTTTTGCTAAAATCCAAGACGCCAGCACTACACTTATCGAGCGCAAGCACTCTAGGCTAGGAGGTGTTTATCTAGATGTCTTCCCGTTGGATGGCGTACCCACCGGAAAACTATCGCAACATTGCCATTTCGCCTACTATAAGCTATATAAACAATTACTCTATCTGATACACCGTGACCCCTACAAACATGGTAAAGGAATCAATTCGTGGGTTCCACTAATATGCCGTAAACTATTCACTTCATCCCAAATCCAGATGAAGATACGGAAGTTAATGACAAAACACGACTTTGACAACAGCCGTTTCGTATGCGACTATGATGATGGGCTAAAGGGAATCATGCCTAAAGAAGTGGTAGGTCGGCCAACTCAGTTTATGTTTGAAGGAAAAGAAGTATGGGGTATAGAAAAATACGACAAGTACCTTACACAAAAATATGGAGATTATATGACCATACCCCGATTAGGCGAACAGCGCCAACATGAGTTTCATTATTTAGACTTAAAACATCCATATAGCGAGTTTATTTAAAAACAAATATCTATATTTACTCCCAAAATACGAACAACTGCTTTCAGCAAGTATTCTTCACTGTTTAAATACAACTTAAGCTATAACAAGAAAAGCAATGAAAAAACATTACCTTTTTTTTGCCTCGTTAACTTATGCTTACAGCATCTTGCGCCCTTTGCAAGAAGAAATACACCGGCGTGGTGACATAGTAGCTTGGTATTTGGAAGATTCTTGCCCGGATTTATTAGAAAAGCATGAAATTCGGCTAAAGACGTTCGATGAAGTGTTCCGCTTTAATCCCATTGCTGTATTTGTTCCTGGTAACTGGGTCTATGACTTCTTTCCCGGAGTAAAAGTGGAAGTTTTTCATGGCTACCCTATGAAGAAACGTATTGAAAAAATTGACGACCATTTTACCTTACGTGGTTGGTTCGATATATATTGTACACAAGGTAAGAGTAGTACACCCTATTTCACCTATTTGGAAAAAAAACACCGCTATTTCAAGATATACGAAACCGGCTGGTGCAAAGTAGACAGTTTTTTCAATCCAAAACTGCCAGCAGAACCCCACCGAGAAAAACCAACTATACTTTATGCCCCTACTTTTACTAAAGGAATATCTTCCGCTTGGGAAATGACTTCCGTCATCGAAAAACTTGCTAAAGAAAAAGAATGGAATTGGATTATCACCTTTCATCCTAAACTGGACGATGCAATTCTTCGACAGCAATACATAAAACTGGCAGAAAAGTATACAAATATAGATTTCCGTTCAGTGAACAAAGGACTGGAAACCTTTAGAGAAAGCGACATCTTATTATGCGATAGTTCTTCACTGATTGTAGAATATATGATGCTGGACAAACCCGTAGTAACTTTCCGCAACACCCATCCCGGACCTTTTCTACTTGATGTGCAAACAAAAGATGAAGTAGGTCCCGCAATAGAAAGGGCATTAACTCATCCGAATGAGCTAATGCAAGAAATTCAAAAATACACTTCCTACCATGAAAGTCACCGCGATGGGAAAAACTCTGCTCGCGTATTAGAGGCAGTGGATGATTTCATTACATATCATCAAGGACACATCAAATCAAAGCCCCTTAATATTTTCCGCAAGTTAAGGTTGAGGTGGCAACTCAAATATTTCAAATGGTAAACAAATCTTCAAGAAATACTGACCAGCCTGAAATTCTCTCCGACTAGTCAGTAGGTTGTACACATTCCCAAATAAGAACAATAAAAGGCTTAAAACAAAAACAACTGACAATAAAAACACAACAGTCTTTTATTA
Organism: uncultured Paludibacter sp.; assembly: GCA_964455235.1. Taxonomy (GTDB): domain Bacteria; phylum Bacteroidota; class Bacteroidia; order Bacteroidales; family Paludibacteraceae; genus Paludibacter. The sequence goes on along the minus strand of CAYVWK010000185.1, from coordinate 12 downwards.
CAAAAAAGAATT
>CAYVWK010000184.1:0-3979 GCA_964455235.1 uncultured Paludibacter sp. | reverse complement strand
ACATATTCATCCCAACTCTTAATCGCAATGTCTTCTAATTTCATATTACAGAAGGCATGGATGAAGGCAGATGCAAGGCGTGCGTTGGTGAATAGTGGAATATTGAAATCTACCGCACCGCGTCGAATGATATAGTCGTTACGCAACTCGCGTTCGGTCGTATTTTTAGGGATGTTGATTACTAAATCGAACTGCTTTTGGGAAATCATTTGCTTTACGTTCAGTTCGCCATCCTCATCTGGCCACTGAACAGCAATAGCTTCTACCCCATTTTCAGCTAAGAAACGCTGTGAACCGCGTGTTGCATAGATTTTATAGCCATGCTTTTGTAGCAGACGAGCGGCTTCCATCAATTCTACTTTGGATTTAGGCTCTCCTGAAGATATCAAGATATTTTTCTTCGGAATATCAAAACCTACAGATAGCAAGGATTTCAAAATTGCCTCTGGGAAATCATCGCCTAAACAGCCGACCTCGCCTGTAGATGACATATCCACGCCCAAAATCGGATCGGCATTGTGCAATCTCGCAAAGGAAAATTGCGATGCTTTCACGCCTATATGGTCTAAATCAAACACGGATGAATCAGGTTTGTCATAAGGTGCATCCAACATAATGCGTGTAGCGGTTTCAATGAAATTACGTCTCAGCACTTTGGACACAAAGGGACACGAACGAGAGGCTCGTAAGTTACACTCTATCACCTTGATATAGTTGTCCTTAGCCAAGAATTGTATATTGAATGGTCCGCTAATGTTTAGCTCTTTTGCAATTTTTTTCGATATGCGTTTCACTCGACGCATAGTCTCAAAATAGATTTTTTGAGCTGGGAATACCAAAGTCGCATCACCTGAATGGACACCTGCAAATTCTACGTGTTCGGAAATAGCATATTCTACTACCTCACCGTTTTTCGCAACTGCATCAAACTCTATTTCCTTGGCATTCAGTAAAAATTCAGATACTACAACGGGATATTGCTTGGATATTTTAGCTGCTAACGATAAGAATTTGCGCATCTGCTCTTTATTATAACAGACATTCATTGCAGCACCTGAAAGTACATATGATGGACGAATCAATACAGGAAAACCAACTTCATCAATAAAACTATCAATTTCATCAAAACTAGTTAATTCCTTCCATCTGGGTTGGTCAATACCCAATTCATCCAACATAGTGGAGAATTTATGACGATTTTCTGCCCTATCAATAGAAGTAGCCGTAGTACCCAAAATTGGCACCTGCTGGCGATCCAACTTAGTCGCTAAATTATTTGGAATTTGTCCGCCTACCGATAAAATCACACCCTTAGGATTTTCAACATCCACAATATCCATCACCCTTTCAAAAGAAAGCTCGTCAAAATAAAGGCGATCGCACATATCATAATCCGTAGAAACGGTTTCGGGATTGTAATTAATCATCACTGACTCGTAACCCAAATTGCGAGCTGTCAGCACCGAACTTACCGAGCACCAGTCGAACTCAACCGATGAACCAATACGATAAGCACCTGAGCCTAACACTATAACAGATTGTTTATCTGTTCTTGGAGGAGTATATGCTTGATCTGAACCGTAAGTAAAATATAGATAGTTTGTTTTTTCAGGTTGATGTGAAGCTACCGTATTGATGCGGCATGTAACGGGCAAAACACCTAATTTTTTACGGTGATTGCGCACATCTATTACCTCATTTTCCATCGTACTATCTGGATTCAACACATAGCGCGCAATTTGGAAATCAGAGAACCCTAAACGTTTAGCCTCTTGCATCACATCCTTAGGGACATCTTCAATTTTATTATATTGATTTAGCACCAAAGTATATTTGTAGATATTCTCTAATTTTGTCAGAAACCAAGGGTCAATTTTCGTCAGTTCTACAATTTTTTCTACTGATAATCCTTTCTCAAAAGCATCAGCAATAGCAAAAATACGCATATCCGTTGGCTTGGAAAGCGCATCTTCAATATCATCAAAAGTAAGCTCACGATTACCAACAAAACCATGCATGCCCTGCCCTATCATGCGCAGACCTTTTTGAATAATCTCTTCAAAAGACTGACCGATGGACATAATCTCGCCAACTGACTTCATAGATGAGCCAATTTCGCGGCTAACACCTTGAAATTTAGTCAAATCCCAACGAGGAATTTTAACTATCATGTGATTTACGGTTGGGGCTACATAAGCTGAATTAGCCGTTCCCATCTCACCAACTTCATCTAAAGAATAGCCTAAAGCCAACTTCGTAGCGACAAAAGCCAGCGGATAACCCGAAGCTTTAGAGGCAAGTGCAGACGAGCGACTCAAGCGCGCATTAATCTCGATGATGCGATAGTCATTCGTAACGGCATTAAACGCATATTGTATATTACATTCGCCCACAATTCCGATATGGCGCACCACACGCTGAGCAACATCTTCCAACAATTTAATCTGATCATCACGCAAGGTAATAATCGGAGCCACCACAATACTTTCACCCGTATGGATGCCAAGCGGGTCGAAATTCTCCATAGGAACGACCGTAAAGCAATGGTCATTTTTATCTCGAATCACCTCAAACTCAATTTCTTTCCACCCTTTCAGACTCTCCTCAACCAGAATTTGTTTGGAGTGAGCCAACGCACTTTGACATAGCTCGATAAATTCAGCCTCAGTGGCACAAATACCTGAACCTAAGCCACCTAAAGAATAAGCTGAGCGCACCATCACTGGATAGCCAATATTCCGTGCGACCTTTAAGGCATCTTCTATATTTTCAACTGCCTGAGAAACAGGAGTTTTAGCATCAATTTCATCCAGCTTCTTAACAAACAAATCACGGTCTTCCGTTACCATAATTGCTTCTACGGAAGTCCCTAAAACGCTAACATTATGCTTTTTCAGCGTACCGCTTTCATACAGTTCAGTGCCGCAATTCAGAGCCGTTTGTCCGCCAAAAGCCAACAAAATCCCATCAGGTTTTTCCTTAATGATAACCTGTTCAACAAAATAAGGAGTAATAGGAAGGAAATAAACTTTATCGGCAACACCTTCAGAAGTCTGAACAGTAGCGATATTTGGATTGATAAGGATGGTCTCTATGCCCTCCTCTTTCATAGCTTTGAGGGCTTGCGACCCTGAATAATCGAACTCTCCGGCTTGACCAATCTTCAGGGCACCGGAACCGAGAAGAATTACTTTTTTGATTGATTTATTTACCATATTTTATTTGCCAGTATGACAATGAAGTTTATTGCAGATTGTTGTTTAGGAGTTTAGGGGTTTAGGAGTTTAGGAGTTTAAATCTAACTGAAAAACAATACTACAATTTTTAAACCTCTAAACCTTTAAACCATTAAACTTTTAAACTACTAAACCACATTACACAACCCCTGCAAATCCCATAAACGCCATAGCTAATAAGCCTGCAACGAGAAGGGCAATGGGGGTGCCTTTCATTCCGCGGGGCAAAGATACTAAATTTAATTGTTCTCGGATGCCTGCAAATAAAATTAGTGCAAGTCCAAAACCCAAAGCGGTTGATATTGCGAACACTACGCTTTCTAATAAGGTAAAATCTTTTTGAATAACCATGATCGCTACCCCAAGAATGGCACAGTTAGTTGTGATTAATGGTAAAAACACACCCAAAGCTTGGTATAATGCAGGAGATATCTTTTTCAAGATAATTTCAACTAACTGCACCAATGCGGCAATAATTAGGATAAAGGTTATAGTTTGAAGGTAGGTGATAGCCAGTGGTTCCAATACACTTTTCTGAATTAAAAATGTAACAATGGTTGCTATAGTCATAACAAAAGCTACAGCTCCTGCCATACCTAAAGCTGTTTCGAGTTTCTTAGATACACCAAGAAAAGGACATATCCCTAAAAATTGAGATAGAACTATGTTGTTTACAAAAACAGCTGCGATGAAAATGAGGAAGTAAGTCATGTTGTTGTTGAGTTGTTGAGTTGTTGAGTTGT
>CAYVWK010000183.1:0-3984 GCA_964455235.1 uncultured Paludibacter sp. | reverse complement strand
GTTGAACTGATTTTGTCATTAATAATTGACAATTAACCATTAATAATTAGTCTCATTAAAAAAAAACATCATGCAAGACTTATTTTCAAACAGACACATTGGAATTTCCGCAGAAGAAGAGGCGGGAATGTTGGAAAAGATAGGTGTTAAATCTATGGATGAGTTAATTGCTCAGACAATTCCAGCAAATATTGCGCTGAAAGAGCCTCTGGATTTGCCTGAGGCAATGTCGGAACACCAATATTTAAGACATATACATGGCTTATCCGCTAAAAATCAGCAGTTTAGATCTTATATTGGACAAGGCTGGTATAATACCATTATGCCTGCTGTTATTTTGAGGAATATCTATGAAAATCCATCTTGGTACACTTCCTACACTCCTTATCAGGCAGAAATTTCGCAGGGTCGCTTGGAGGCTTTGCTTAATTTTCAGACGGCGGTGTGTGAATTGACGGGTATGGAGATAGCTAATGCTTCGCTTCTGGATGAATCGACTGCTGCTGCCGAAGCTGCTACCATGATGTACAATCTGCGTAGCCGCGACCAAATCAAAGCCAATGTAAATAAGCTTTTTGTGGATAAAGAAGTATTTCCACAGACTTTAGCAGTGCTTAGAACCCGTACGCAAGTACAAGGCATTCAGATGGTTATAGGAGATTATGATGATTTTGAAGTCAATGATGAGTATTTTGGTGCAATTGTACAATTTCCAAATGCATCAGGTAATATTAATGACTATACCACGTTTTCAGCAGCCCTTCAGCAGCACAATATTAAGTTTGCTGTCGCTGCCGACATCATGAGTTTAGCGCTACTCACCCCTCCAGGCGAATGGGGTGCTGATATTGTGTTCGGATCCACGCAACGCTGGGGCATCCCGATGAATTTTGGCGGTCCCTCCGCTGGTTACTTCGCATGTAAGGAAGCATACAAGCGCGAAATGCCAGGCAGAATCATCGGTGTGAGCAAAGATGCATATGGCAAAACCGCTCTACGTATGGCTTTGCAAACGCGCGAACAGCATATCAAACGAGAAAAAGCAACATCCAACATATGTACCGCACAAGCTTTATTGGCAACTATGGCAGGTATGTATGTAGTGTATCACGGCAAAAAAGGCATTCAGCAGATTGCTACTCGCATTCACAGTATCGCCAACTATATCAATGAGTTACTGCCTGTTTATGGCTATTCTCAAAACAATATCAACTTCTTTGATACCCTTAAAATTTCACTTCCTGAAGATATAAAATTGGAGGATTTTAGAGCTTTGGCCTTGGAATATGAGGTAAATTTCCATTACTTCAAAGATGGTGATATAGGTTTAAGTATAGATGAAACAACTGATATTGAGGCAATTAACACTTTGATTAGCCTATTTGCAGAAGCAGCTGATAACACTGCTGTTTTGGTGGATGAAGATGAAGTAGAACTGTTTATTGCTTTTGATGAAAGTTTGGAGCGTACAACCGATTTCTTAACGCATGAAATATTCAATATTTATAGAAGTGAAACCGAGATGATGCGCTATATCAAACGGTTGGAGCGTAAAGATATATCCCTAACACACTCTATGATTTCTTTGGGTTCATGCACCATGAAACTCAATGCAGCAGCTGAAATGTTACCACTTAGTCTACCTGGTTTTACCAATATTCATCCTTTAGCACCTCAAAATCAAACGAAGGGCTATTTGGAATTGATAGAGAACTTAGAATCCTATCTCGCAACTATCACAGGATTAGATGCTTGCAGTCTACAACCCAACTCAGGAGCAGCAGGTGAGTTTGCAGGCCTCATAACCATACGTGAATATTTCCACGCAAGGAATGAAAGTCACCGCACTGTGGTGTTAATTCCCGCATCAGCACATGGAACTAACCCTGCCAGTGCTGCACAAGCAGGTTTAGATATAGTGGTGGTGAAATGCGATGAAAACGGCAATGTGGATATGGATGATTGGCGCGAAAAAGCCCATCAGCATAAAGAAAACTTATTCGGCTGCATGGTCACTTACCCTTCTACACACGGTATTTTCGAGGAGAATATTCGGGAGATTTGCGATATTGTACACAGCTATGGCGGACAAGTCTATATGGATGGAGCGAATATGAATGCCCAAGTTGCTCTCACTAATCCAGGAGAGATAGGAGCTGATGTTTGCCATCTCAACCTACATAAAACCTTTGCTATTCCGCATGGTGGCGGTGGACCAGGTGTTGGCCCTATTTGCGTAGGAGCACATCTACAGCCTTTCCTTCCTGATAAGAAATTCGGGCTAAACACGGTATCCTCAGCACCTTATGGTAGTGCGGGAATTTTCCCTATCACCTATGGATATATACGGATGTTAGGAGAAAAAGGTCTGAAAAGAGCCACACAAATTGCCATTTTGAATGCCAACTATTTAGCTGCCGAATTAGATGCGAGCTATGGTGTCTTATATAAAGGTGAAAAAGGGCGCGTAGGTCATGAATTGATATTAGATTGTAGGAAATTCAAGAATACAGGTATCACTGAAACTGATATAGCCAAAAGGCTGATAGACTACGGTTTTCATGCTCCTACCCTTTCATTTCCCGTACATGGAACTTTGATGATTGAACCAACAGAAAGTGAATCTTTAGCAGAATTGAATCGCTTTAGAGATGCTATGTTGCAGATTTTCAATGAAATACAAGAAATTGAAGAAGGTTTAGCAGATAAAGAAGATAATGTATTGAAAAATGCACCTCATCCAGAATATGAAGTGGCAGCCGACGAATGGACGCATGCTTATCCACGCTCCAAAGCAGCCTATCCTTTAGCATGGGTAGCAAATAGCAAGTTTTGGATTCATGTGGCAAGAGTGGATAATGCATTTGGCGATAGAAACTTAGTCTGCACCTGTGCCCCTACAACTGATTGGTTGTAAATCTGTTAAATATTGTACATAAACTTTCAAAATCTCAAAATTGAAATCGCTTTTATACAATATGATTGAATTAGAAGTATCTTTGCAATCCTAATTTTCTAAGATGATTCAAGCCTTTATTATATCCGCCATACTGTTATTTATTGCTGTACTGCTTTTTGGGGTACGCATCTTTTTTGTAAAAGGAGGAAAATTCCCCAATATACACATAGGAGGTAGTAAAGCTTTGCGTGACAAAGGTATTAGCTGTGCAACCTCGCAAGATAGGGATGCTCAGAAGACTAAAAAAGCCTCTCCACATGCGATGATGAATGAAATGCTCGAAAATTTTTAATAATACATATTTTATGCGACTTGAAGGATTAAATTGATTTTTCACTTGTAGAGAATACTTTTAATCACTCGGGTTACATACGACCAACAAAAACAAAGACAAACGTATGAAGAACAAATTTCTTGTAATGAACGTAGTTTCACTTGTATTAATTGCAGTTTTGCTCATTTTATTTATTGTACAATCTACAAAATTGAATAAAATTGAAAAGATTCATGCTATTTATTGCAACTACAATGAGGGAGACACCCTTAGTGCTAAACATTTGCCTATTGCATATGTAAACACAGACTCTCTTTTGTTAAACTATCAGTTAGCTAAAGAAGCAAATGAAGCATTGATGAAGAAAGAGGAAGATGCGCGTTTAGAACTAAATCAAAAAGCACGTCAACTTCAAAATGAGATGGCAGAATTTCAACGCAAACTTGAGAACAATGCGTTTTTAAGTCGCGAAAGGGCTGAACAAGAGCAACAACGCTTAATCAAAAAAGAAGAAGACCTACAGCAACGTAACGCTAAGCTTTCACAAGAATTGATGGAAGCACAGCAAAAAGTAGGAGAAGAACTACGCGATTCTATTTATTCTTACTTGAAAGAGTTCAATAATGATAGAAAATTCGAGATGATTTTAAGCAATACAGGTAATGATAATATATTGATAGCCAATACAGCATATAACATCACCAAAGAAGTTACTGAGGGTTTAAATAAGCGTTTCGCAAAGAAAAAATAA
>CAYVWK010000182.1:0-3987 GCA_964455235.1 uncultured Paludibacter sp. | reverse complement strand
ATGATAACCAAAATAGTAATGGATGATGTTGCTTGTTTTAAACACCCAGCAGAACTAAATACAGACAAGAGGATCAACCTTATCTATGGTCTCAACGGAACGGGAAAAAGCACAATTTCCAGATACTTCTACAACTATGGGAAAGATGATCCCAACTTTTCCAGATGTCGTATCGAGAATATAGATGATGCAGAGTTGCTTGTGTATAACCAGCAGTTTATCCATGATAACTTCTATGAAAAAGAGGATTTTCCTGGAGTTTTTACCCTCTCTAAAACTAACAAAGAAGCCGAAAAAAGATTAACTCTCGGGCAAAAAGTACTAACCCGTTTAAACCAAGAGAAAATCGAACAAGAAGAACAGCAACAAAGCAATTTCACTAAATTACAACAGCAAAGGCAGATTGCTGAAGACCGTGTTTGGGAAATTAAGACCGACTATACTGGAGGCGACCGAGTATTTGAATATTGTTTGGATAAGCTGAGAGGGAGTAAAGGAAAATTGTTTGATTATATTGCAAGCTTACCTAAGCCGTCTCAAAAGCCTAAAAGGGAGGTAGAAGTTCTAAAAAAAGAGATTGAGAATGTTTCAGGGGAATCTGATGTCCAAGTACCACCATTAGCTCTGTTGGATATTCCCTTGGAGAAGATTGAAAGTCATGAGATCTTCTTGAAGCAGGTTGTTGGAAACGAAAACAGTTCAGTAGCAGAGTTGTATAAGCAGCTTGGCAACTCTGACTGGGTTAAACAAGGATTAGCCTACTTGCCAGAAGAAACACAGTCTCCCGCTACCCGATGTCCATTTTGCCAACAAGAGACTATTACCATCGAGTTGAAGAAAGCAATTCAGGACTTCTTTGATGAGTCTTATGAACGTGATATCAATCAACTGCAAAGGTTGAGCGCTGAGTATGAAAAATTGATGGCATTGATTCCGCAGCGAGATCAATTTCTATCATCACGCTTTATTGCAGAAAATCAAACTGAGTTCGAGAGCTTATACCGAGACCTTATTTCAGCCATTAACAAGAACAAGCGTCTCATAGAGAAAAAGTTAAAAACTCCGAGTCAAAGCATTGATCTTATTCCTACAAGGGCTTTTTTTGAACAATTCAATGTATACTTACAAAAAGTCAATATTGAGATTGATTCTCATAATATCAAGATTAAAAACAGAGATGCTACGCTTCTGGCATTAAAACAAGAATTTTGGGTAATCATGCGTTGGAAGTATAATCAGGTGCTTGAGAATTATCAAAAAGAAAGTAAATTACTTCGTAGTAATAATAATCAGATTGACGACAATCTCAAATTGAACAATGCTAAAACCCACAGAGTGCGTTCAATTATCAGAGACGAGCAACGAAAGACAATCAATCTACAAGAAGCTATCGATAACATCAATGGTGGACTTTTAGAGCTAGGTATCGACGGATTCGAAATAGAGGAAGGAGGAGAGCAACACTATAAATTGACGAGGGCCGTAACCTGTAAAGATACATTCAATACTCTGAGTGAAGGGGAAAAGATGATTATCAGCTTCCTTTACTTTCGGGAAATCTGTAAAGGTAGGCGTACCCTTGACTCTATGAACAAGAAGAAAATCCTAGTTATAGATGATCCTATTTCCAGCCTATCGCATATATTCATCTTCAATATTGGCAGAATGATTGTTAATGACTTCTTTCGCTCAGATGAGTTTGAGCAGGTATTCTTATTGACCCATAGCTTATATTTTTTCTATGAAATGACCGATATCAATCATAAAAATCGCAAAGAGAATCAACGCCTATTTCGGCTTCAGAAAAATAATAATGGCTCCATTTTTACAAAAATGAAATATGAAGAGATTCAGAATGACTATCATGCCTATTGGTCGATTATAAAAAATCCTGATAATTCACCTGCACTAATAGCGAATTGTATGCGCAATATCGTTGAGTATTTTTTCGGATTTGTCGAGAAAGAAAACCTGAGTTGCTTGTTCCAAAGAAAAGAGCTTCAAACTACAAGATACCAAGCATTTATGAGGTACATGAACAGAGAGTCCCATTCTATAGGACAGAACATATTCGATTTGAATGAGTTCGATTATGGAATTTTCCTAGAAGCATTCGAAATGCTTTTCATTATAAGTCACTATGGGAAACATTACGAAAGAATGATGAGAAAGATTCATTAACACATTTGATTGAGAACAGTGGTGCCGATTAGGAAATCTATAAAACCAACAGGAAGTACAGGTGATTTACACTATGCTTCAAAAAAGGTGAAATTTGCATGAGAGACTGATAAAAACTGTCACCTCTTGAATATGTTTTCGAATTTACTCACTGGGAGATCATTGAATGAGTATAGTCGACGAAATTGCGAAATGGGTTCTAAAAAAGCCCTTGGTTTTGATACGCTTCGATGAGGATAATTCTGAATCGCTGCAAAATTCAAGAAATGGGTTTGAGTATCTCACAATGGTTAAGTCTCACTCCGATTTTGAGGCAATTAAATTACCAACGCTTTGTATAATCGAGATTCAAAGTAGAGATACAACCGAGTGTTACTTGGCCACTGCAATTCGAAAAACGGCAGTAAGCACATTTGATTCACGAATAACTATCAATAAAATGAGAGCATTGGGTCCTAACTCTTTACAGAAAATCGAGGAACTGGTAATTGACCCACAGATGAAACACTTTTTAGTTGAACGCTTGCCCGACGTTGGAGATGTCAACGTTCTATCGTCAAAGCTAAGTGAATACATTGTCAAAGTCTTGGCAACAAATCCTATAAATCAATCAGCACTAGATACAGCTCATTCCCTTTTATCTCCGTTGAGACAGGTATCGGATAAGTCTTGGGCTCAAGAAGACGCCATTCAGTTAGCATTGGCTGCTTTTGGGATTCGAGGGAATGACATTCCGGCACAAGTTGTCTTGAAGAGTGGTAAAACATCAGGGCTAGATTCCATAGGAGCTTATCTATTTGAAGATAATGTTGTGACTTTTGAAGCATCACGGTTGCCAGGCTTCGATAAAATCTCTGCTGACGTGACAGGGCGGGCTGTATTTCAGAAACGTGACGAAAAATTGGTGATTTATACAGCCAATAAACTGCCTTTGGAGAAGATGCTCGGTGTTGACTTAATCTATATCAACGAAACCCGGGGCAACATCGTTATGGTTCAGTACAAAATGCTAGAAGAAAATAAACAAGATGATGATGTCAGTGATTGGCTCTTTCGTCCTAACCAGCAGTTACGTGATGAAATAGCCCGTATGAAACTTCTTGGATTTAATGGCTCCTTGAGCGATTATAGGCTAAGCCGAAATCCATTTTTCTTCAAATTTGTGAAAAGAAAGATTGTATCCGATACTCATCAATCATTTTTTGTCTCTCTTGATCATCTAAAACAACTTCTTGCTGCTCCTGAGGCTAAAGGTCCAAGAGGTGGAATTCGTCTTAGTTACAATACCTTGGATGGAACCTATCTCCGTGAAGCTGATATGCTTGGTTTAATCCGTTCTGGGTATATCGGAACACATAAAGCTGAAACTGATGCATTGAAACCAATCATTCACGAGGCCGCTAAGGGTAACAAAGCCATAGTATTGGCCTGGCAACAAAAAATTCAAGAAGGGTTAAAATGAGTTTCAACCGGCCTCTTTACACCCTATTCTCATCGTCTAGTCCTCCAATATGACGTTGAATAGCCCCTCTCTGATAGGGTAGCCCCGCATCGGCCACATCCCCCTGCGTACCGTAGGGCAGCAGAACCAGGGGAGGTGACTAGCCGACAGGGGCGTAGGGGAAGACCTTCCCCTCAAAATGCTTCACCACAGCCTCTCCTCCCTTCATGTGAACATGTGTTACCCATTATCCCCTAGAAGCTGTTCTGCAGCCTCTAGGCATCCTCTGGGAAGTCCTCTGTACTTCTCCTGATTACCCACACACAATATAAACCTTGGCTTGTCCCAGACAGAGAGCGCATAGC